>JAYVLW010000440.1:0-29982 GCA_043759315.1 Myxococcales bacterium | reverse complement strand
GCCCTCCGACGGCTACCTCGTCAAGATCGGCGCCGACGGCAAGATCGCGTGGGCGCAGACGTTCGGGGCGAAGCGCGACGACGCGGCGAACGGGGTCGCGGTGCGAGGCGACAAGGTCGTGGTCGTGGGTAACTTCCTCGACGATCTCAAGATGGGCGAGTTCGTGAAGAGGTCGGCGGGCTCCGACGACGCGTTCGTGGCGATGTTCGACAAGGACGGCTCCGTGCAATGGGCGTGGAACTTCGGCGGCATCGACTCCGACGGCGCGAACGCGGTGGTCGCGGCGCCCGACGGCGGGTGGATCGTCGGCGGCTCGTTCTCCGCGACGTGCGACTTCGGCACCACGCAGCTGAAGAGCCGCGGTGGCACCGATGCGATGTTGCTCAAGCTCTCGGCCGGTGGCGACCTCGAGTGGATCAAGCAGTTCGGAGGCGCGTACCAGGACACCATCTCGCACCTCGCCGTCGACGCGCAGGGCAACATCTACGTGCAAGGGCAGTTCAAGGACCTCTCGGAATGGGGCGGCAAGCAGAAGCTCAAGGCGGGTGGCGGGTCCGATCTCGACGTGGTGCTCGCGAAGTACGATCTCAACGGCGACTACCTGTGGGCGCAGCGGTTCGGCAACGCGTTCAACGATGTCGCCGGTGGCGTCGCCGTGGATCCGTCGGGCCACGTCACGATGGTTGGCTCGTTCGACAAGAGCGCGTCGTTCGGCGAGGGCGACGATCATACGTCGCTGGGCGAGTCCGACATCTTCGTCGCGCGCTTCACCCCGAAGGGCAAGCTCGAGTGGGCGCGCACCATGGGCGCCGAGCGCGAGGACATCGCGTTCGGCGTGGCCTCGGATGCCGCGGGCAACACGGTGACCACGGGATGGTTCCAGGGCAGCGTCGACTTCGGCAAGGGCCCGATGACGAGCAAGGGCAACAAGGACGTGTTCGCGCTCAAGCTCGACGCGAAGGGTCAGACGCTGTGGTCGCAGAGCTTCGGCGACAAGGACCACGATCAGGGCCGCGCGGTGGCGATCGACGACAAGGGCGCGGCATACGTCGCGGGCATCTACCGGTTCACGTTCGGTGGCGTGACACCTCCGCTCGAGTCGGTCCGCGCGGACGGCGATCGGATTCCGAAGCCGGATACGTTCGTCCTCAAGCTCGATCGTTAGTAGATCGCGGTCCGCGTAGATCGCGTCCATTTCCCGAAAAACCTCCGTGGAGCCACTTCCTCCCGTGTCGGCCGGGTGTAAAAGAGCCGCACCTCAACATTTTTCAAGGAGTCACAGATGGCGAAAGCGAAGAAGGGCAAGTCGGGCGGTGGTGGGAAGCCGGCGGAGATGCTGCTGGTCAGCTCCAAGGTCCGCGCGATGATCAAGGACGCGGGCTGCAACACCGCGGGTGACGCGCTCGACGGCCTCAATGGCTACGTGGCGTGGCTCATCGGCCAGGCGGCCAAGCGCGCAAGCGAGAACGGCCGCAAGACCGTTCGCGCGCACGACTTCATCATCATGTAAATGACGATGTGCTGATCGGGCGCCGTGGGGGGTCTCCCCTGTGGCGCCCGTCGCATTTTCGGCGGGCCCGGCTTACACTGGGAACAGGTGACGACTGGGGTGCCGATCTTCCTGGTGTCGGCCTGTGCATCGGGCGAGGAGTTCATCTCCGCGTTCCGTCGCTACGCCGACCGCAACGGCGTTGTCTTCATTCCGATCGCGGCTCCGCTTCCTCCGGGCAAGAAGGGTCGCTTCGCGCTGACGCTCAAGGATGGCGGCGTGATGGTCGAAGGCCTGGCCGAGGTCGTGTCGTCCGCGAAGACCCCGTCGGTGCTCTACGGCCGGGTCGGCATGACCCTCAAGTTCACCGAGCCCGATGACCCGAGCAAGACGCTGCTCGGCGAGCTCGAGAAAGCGCGGCTCCAGATGAAGCCCGCGCCACCGAGCGTGGCGCCGCGCCCCGCCCAGCTTCCGGCCGAGCCGCGGGCCACACCGCCCGCCCCCACCGGGCGAGTCGACGCGTTCAATGCGCTCGCCGAGTGCGTGGTGATCGGCGATCTCTCCACGCTGACCAGCGACGATGGCCCGAGGCCGGGGGCGAAGTTCACCGTGCCGTCGATCCCTCCGGTCGCGGGCCGGCCGAAGTCGCCGAGCATTCCCGGCGCGGCAACCGCGACCACGATGGGAATGCCCCCGATCAAGTCGCCCACCGGTCAGACGCCCGCGGTGCCACGCCCGCCGACTCCGCCGAGCGCGCCGCCGATCACGGCGCCGCCGCGCCCACCAACTCCGGCCGCCGCGCTGCCCGTGGTCGGTGCGAAGGAGACCGTGATGGGGATGCCTGCGCTCGAGAAGGCGCCGGCTCTCTCGACGGCGCCGTTGCCAGTGCCCGCTCCGCCGCCGCCCGTGGTCGCCGCGAAGGAGACGGTCATGGGCATGCCAGCGCTCGTGAAGGCGCCGGCCGAGCGCGACGATCCGACCATGCCCACGCCGGCGAAGGTCGCGGCCGCTGCTGCCGCCGGAGGATCGCGCGACAAGCTCGAGGCCCTCCAGACGGTGCGCGGCCCTGCGCCGGGGGTCGACCTGGTCTCGCCGGGCAAGAAGATCGATCTCAACGAGACGATGCGCGGTCCGGGCACCAAGATGCCGTCGGCGACCGCCACGCCGCCGCGCGGCACGACGCCGCCGCCCTTCGTTCCCAGGCAGCCCACGCCGCCGGCGCCGACGCCGGTCGTTTCGGCGCCGCCCGCGGTGCCGACGCCGGTCGTCGCGGCGCCGCCCGCGGCGCCGATCGTCGCCGCTCCGCAGCCAGTCGTCGACACGATCGACGATGCCGACGAGCCAACCGATCTCACCGAGCTGCCGCTGGTCCCCGTGGAGCAAGTGACCGCGGAGCTCGGTTCCGAGAAGTCGGGCCGCGAACCGCGCAGGACGGTGATCGGAATCGCGGTAGTGCCGTCGGGGGTGCACGTGCTCCCCGCTGCGCCCGCGCGGCGGATCGCCAGCGAAGAGGAGAGCCGCGACACGTCGGTGATGGAGGTCCCGAGCGACGAGCTCAGTGGCCCGGTGATGATCACCAGTACACCACCGAAGGAGGTCGTCGATGTCGATGCCCTCGGCGCGACACAGCCCGCGGCGAACAAGCTCCCGAGCGCGGTGATGAGCGCGACGGTCGAGGAAGCCACGCCGAGTGGCGACTGGACGATGACGCCCGGCGAGCACGGCCCGACCATCGCTCCGCGCGCGTCGACACCTCTGCCCGTGGCGACGTCGCCGCCGGCGCAGGTCGCGAAGGCGCGTGTCCAGACCGCCGATCCGGAAGACGGCGCGTCGATCAACCAGATCCCGGCTGGCGCGCCGACCGGCGACTGGATGATCGCGCTCGATCCGTCGCAGCCCGATGGCTGGAGCGAGCCATCGAAGGTCGCAAAGCGTCCGGAAGGGTTACCGCCGGAGCCTGGGCCACCGGTGTCGACGGTGTCGAGCGCGAAGGATCTCGACTCGGACGCGAAGACCGCGCCCGAGCCGAAGCTGCCCGACGCAGCCAAGGTCGAGGTCGATCCGACACTCATGGAGCCGCTGCAACCACTGCAGCCGATCGACGACTTCGATGATGAGCCCCAGCCCCCGCCGTCGCCGTCGGCGTCGGCGTCGATGCCCGCGATGACCGGGCTCGAGGTCGCTGCTGCCGGGCGGATGCATACGCCGCTGCCGATGCCGGGCCCGGTCCCCGGATCGTACGTCACCCCGCTGCCCGGGCAGGTGCAGCTCGCGAGCTCATCCGCGCAGGTCCCCATGTACTCGATGGATCCGGCGCAGCTCCAGATGGGACAGCCCCGCGGCGTGACCGACTCCGGCAGCGGGTTCTTCCGCGACACCAACGAAGTGCCGCGCTACCCCACCGATTCGTCGTCGGCGCTCGCCGACGCTGGCGCGGCCGCCCGCAAGCGCCGGCTGATCGTCATCATCGCCAGCGCGGGCGGTGCCCTGCTGCTCGTGATCGTCCTCGCGATGGTCCTCGGCGGCGGGAAGAACGCGTCGGGCGACGGCGCGCCGAAGGACAGCGATACCGCCATCGACCACGGCGTCACGGACCCGACAACACCGCCGAAGCAGCCGGACCGCGTAACACCGCCGAAGGGCGACGGCAGCAACGGCGGCGGCGGCGCGCAGCTGGCGGTCGTCGATCCCACGCCTCCACCGGATGCGGCAGAGGCCGTGGTGTCACCGGCGGACGCACCGGAGCAAGTTGCCGCTCCGACCGAGTGCATCGTCGAATTCGCGACCTTCCCGCAAGGTGCGGAGATCGTGCTCGACAAGGGCGTCGTCGGCACCACACCCGCGAAGCTGACGCTACCGTGCGGTGTCGAGAGCCGGCTCACCTTCCGCAAGCAGCGGTTCGTCTCCGCGCAGCGCGCGGTGACGCCGAATCCCGCGGGCCAGAAGCCCGTCCGCGTCGCGCTCGCGAAGGTGACGTTCACCGTGAAGGTCAGCTCGTCACCTCCGGGCGCCACGATCTACCTCGGCACGAAGTCGCTCGGCATCACGCCGGCCGCGATCAAGCTCCCCGCGTTCGAGACATCGACGCTGAAGATCGCGAAGGTGGGCTACGCGCCGGACGTCCAGAAGATCGCGCCGAAGACGAACAATCTCTCGATCTCGGCGACGCTGAAGAAGCAGATCAAGAAGGCCCTCAAGTAGCGTGTCGAGGCGCGTCCGACTCTGCCTGCTTGCCTTGATCATGGCGACGACCGCCTGCCGACAGCTGCTCGGCATCGACGATCCCCAGATCGCGGACCCCATCGACGCACCGCGCGATACGACCGTCCTGCGCGATGGCCTGACCGACGTTCCGATCGATGCGGCACCGGTGACGCTGACGTTCACGGTCGGCTGCGGAGCTCCGAGGACCGCGAACGCACTGTGCCAGATGATGGGCTATTCGAGTGCCGGCGCCGTCCGCGGGCACGGCTGGTGGCAATGCGGCGGCACGCAGGACCGCTGCCTTGGCGGGTTCGTCGGTCTGGGCTGCCCCGACTGGTGCGCGACGAACGACTGCGTGAACTCGCCGTTCTGCGGCGCGGGCCATGCCGTCGTGCAGCTCGATGGCAACGGCACCACGCTGTGGAACGCACTCGACTATCCCGGCGGCGACTGCGCCAATGGCAATCCGGGGTGGACCCTGCGCGCCGTCTGCATCCCGTGATCACGGGCCGGCGAGCTTCAGATCAGCGACACGCTCGCGCACCTTCGCCATGAACGCGGGGCCCGGGTCGCCCTTGTCGTTCTTGTAGCTGCCGTCGCGCTCGACGTAGAGGCTGCTGTCGCGCATGCCCATCACCTCGTGGTGACCGAGGAGGTGCGTGATCGTGAACTGGCTCGCGAGCTGCCGGATCAGTGCGGCGTCAGCGACGACCTGCGCCTCGGTCAGCGGATACTTCGCCTCGTCGCCCGCATTCTCGATCCCGATCGCGATGTGATTGAGCCCGATGCAGTGCCGCGCGAACCGGGTCACCGGCTGGAGCTGATAGATCGTGCCGTCGCGATCGACGATGAAGTGCGCCGACACGTTGACCCTGCCCGCGCGCGCGAGCTCCTTGCGACTCACCTCGATCGTGGTGTTGTCGAAGTAGCCACGGGTCGCCTTCGCGGAACCACCGCCGGTGTAGTGCAGGACGATGACGTGCGGATCGATCGCGAGATCGGACGCGGCCTCGTCGCTGTGCTGCCGGCGGTAGACGAGGGTCAGCCGTTCGCGCTCCGCGCTCCACACCATGGGCGCCTCGACGATCGAGACCTGCGGTGCCGCTGCGTCCCCGACCGGATCGATCGGCGCGGCGTCGATCATCGGTGCGGTCGCGACACCGGGAGGTGGTGGCGGAGCCGCCGGTGCCAGTGGCTCCTTGTCGGCAGGCTGCGACGAGCAGCCGGCGACGATGACGACCGCGACCCACGTGCGCACGCGATCGTCGTAGCAGCCCTACTTCCAGAACGCCAGACGGGCCCGCGGCTTCGGCGCGGGCGGCGGCGCACCGGCAGCCAGTGCCGCGAGCTCGCCGGCGATCGCGGTCACCGAGGCCTCCAGCGACGAGCCGGCAGCGATCGCCGCTGACAACCGCTCTACGATCTCGTCGACCGCGGTCGCGAGCGCATCGTCGGTGCCGACGGAGCGCAGGTCCTCGACCCACTCGGTGAGGCGCTGTCGCAGGATCCGCAGGCTCGCCGGGGACGCGTTCCTGCGCGCCTGGGTCTCGAGCTCGCGGGCCAGCGCGGCGAGCGACGCGAGGTACGCGCTCGGAGGTGCGTTTGCCTTCCCGGCCTTCGCCAGATCGACCATCGCATCCTTCGCGGCCGCGCGCTCCTCCTCGCGCTTCATCCGCATCGCGGGCACCGCGGCCTGCGACTCGGACGAACGCGGCGGCGCCGGCGCCCTCGGCGGCCCACCGAACCCTCCCATCGGCGCCCCTCCCGGGGCGGCGATGCGCTGTGGTCCGGGCGATGGTGCGGCGGCCGCGAATGCAGTCTTCGAACGCGCGCTCCCGTAGGAGGCGGGTGGCGGCGGCGGCGGCGCGGCGGCGCTCGGCCCCCAGCCCGCGGGCGAGCTCACGGGTTGCACGGCCTGCACGAGCCGGCCTCCGGGATTCACGATCTGGCCGCGGTCGATCGCGAGGAACGCGGTGAACCGCGACAGCACGCAGTGCCGCTTCGAGAGCGCCACGATCTCGTGCTCGAGGTCGCCCCGCGCACCCGTGGCGTACTGATCCTCGAGGTCGCGGATCGCCGCGCGGGCCCAGCTCGCCGCGAGCCAGGTGGCTGCCGTCGAGTCGCCTTCGCGATCGATCGGCGTGCACATCGCTTCCCCGAGGCTGGTCCCCGTGATCTCGATCCGCGCGTCCCGTGGCGCCGCACCGTGATAGCGGCCCAGCACGGTGACCGGTGCCCCGGCGTAGACATCGGGCAGCTTCCGCGGCGCGATGCTCGCGTGCTGGATCGCGAGGCCGAGGCCGCGCACCGCGAGGTCGGTGGCGATCGGCGTCCCGATCCGGCGATGGATCTTCCCCATCACGACATCGAGTCGGTCCTCGGACTCGACGAGCTCGCACAACCCCCCACCCGCGGCGGCGAGGCGCTTCAAGAACGCGGCGTTGACGGCCTGATCGATGCCGAGCGTGAACATCCGCACGTTCCTGAGATTCGGCGCGAGCTCGCGCAGGATCTGGTCCTCGTTGCCGACCTGACCGTCGGTGACGAGCACGATCACGCGCTCGCGATCGTCGGTGCCGCCCGCGAGCATCACCGCCGCACGGCGTAGCGGCTCCGCGAGCTCGGTGCCTCCGCGGGCCTCGACCTTCGCGAGCGCCTCCACCGCTTTGAACCGGTTGCGATCGGACGCCTCGATCAGCGAGGGCGCTGGGATCAGCTCGATCACGTTGTCGAACGGGATCGCGCAGAACCTGTCGCGCGAGGTCAACGAATCGATCATGCGCGCGGCGGCACGGCGCGCGGCCACCATCTTCCAGCCCCCCATGCTGCCGGAGCGATCGACGACGATCACCACGTCGCGCGGCTTCGCGGCCACGGTGGTCGAGCTCGGCGGCACGAGGGTGAGCGCGAACGTGCCCGCGGTGCCGTCGGGATCATCGACACACACGAGGCGCGACCGCAGCTCCGTGCCATCGACCCGCCAGCGCAGAATGAAGTCCCGATCGAGCCGTTCTCCGGGCTGGATCTCGAGGACCTGCGCGTCGCGCAGCGACGAGGTGATCGCGTGGAGGCTCGAGGCGACCGAACGCAGTGCGCCACCCTCGAGCGACACGCGGATGCCGAGGCGCACGGGGTTCGGGCAGCCCGGGAGGAGCACCGGGGGCGAGATCCGCGACGCGTCGGGAACCAGATCGGTATCGCGCGCCGTGCCGAGGCCGGCCTGCTCGCCGGCGAGCGCGGCGCCCGGCATGTAGCGCGGGGCGACGACGAGCGGGAACCGGAACGTCACCTCGCCGTCGTCGACGGGGAGCGGGCCGACGAGCGAGAGGCGAATGGTCGCGGCCTCGCCCGGCATGAGGTTGCCGACGCGCAGCGTGAACACCCCGGCTCGCTCTTCCTCGGTGATCGCCGCACGCTGACCGCTCGCGATCGCCTCCTCGTACTGCTCGCGCGCGGCGCCGCGCTCCTCGACTACACCCTCGACCACGCGCCCAGCGACCTCCATCCGGAACCTGTGCACTGCGGCGCGATCCGGCAGCGGGAACATGTACGTCGCCTCGATCGCGGACCCCGTCGTGTTGACGAACGTCTGCGCGATCTCGATCGATGCGAGTAGGCCAGCGACGCGCGCATCGATGTCCATCGCGGTCAGCGGCAACAGGCCGCGCTCGGTCAAGAGCGCGCCGAAGCCGGCATCGGGGTCGCGCCCGAACGCGGCGACCTCGTCATCAGACATCACGTTCATCACGATCGGCAGCGGTAGTGCGGTCACAGATCCTCCTCCCCAGCGTGCGGGGTGAGCCGGCGGTTCGCCAGCTCGGTTACGAGCGGTGCCGCGGCCGCGCGAAGTGCGCGAACGTCGGCCTGGGATAGTGCGAGTGCGGCGGTGTCGTCCACCGCGATCGTGAGAGTCACGTTCGGCGCGAGCTGCAGGCGCAGCTCGACGGGTGCCGCGATGGTGCGCGTTGATGCAGGTGCGGCGCTCGGCGCGGGCGCGGCCTTCCAGAACTCCTTGCGCGCGGAGCGCGAAGCGCGCGCCGGGAGCGGCACCCCGGACATCCGCGCGAGCGTGGGCTCATCGAGCGATGGCCACAGCTCCTGGATCTCCGCCAGGCTCTTGCCGGTCGACTGCAGGCGCTTGATCGCCACGACCTGCGCGAGGTGCCGCGCCCCATAGAGCGCCGTCCTGCCCCGCATCGCGGCCGGCCGGTCGAGCAGGCCGATGGTCCCGTAGTACCGGACGGTCCGCTCATCTGGGACCGCGCGCACCTGCCCGTTCTTCGGCGGGGGCAGCGCGGCGAGTCGCTCGGCTGACTGCGCCACGAGCTCCGGAAGCGTCCACTGCAACTGCACCAACCTAATCTAACAGTGAATCAAACAGTGTCAAATAGAATCGTGGATCCCCCCGTGGGTGCAACGATTCGTTACTCTCGATGCAGCGACGCTCCAGGGATCCAGCGACTTACCGCTGGCACGGACCATGGAGTGCTCGTAGGTGGTGACTGCCGTGGCCCGCATCCTGATCGTCGACGACGACCGCTCGATCCGCCGCACCCTGGAGAAGTTCCTGGGCGGGGAAGGACACCAGGTCACGACCGCGCAGGACGCTCCCGGGGCGATCGCCGCCGCCGATGGCGCGGAGCTGATGTTGCTCGACCTCGGCCTGCCCGGGGGCAGCGGCTTCGACGTGCTGGCCGCGATCGCCGATCGCGCGCGACCGCCGACCGTGTGCGTGGTGACAGCGCGCGACGACATGCAGTCGACGGTCAAGGCCATCCAGCTCGGCGCGTACGAGTACCTCGTGAAGCCGGTCGATATCGACCGCTTGAAGGAAGTGGTCTCGCGCGCGCTCGCGTCGCGGGCATCGCGCGACGACGCGCAGGAGCTGCCCGCCTCCCCGCACCAGGTCGGCGACATCCTCGGCAAGAGCGCGCAGATCCGCGACGTGTGGAAGCAGATCGGGGCTGTGTCCACGACCCGGGCGCCGGTGCTGATCGCCGGCGAGAGCGGCACCGGCAAGGAGCTCGTCGCGCGCGCGATCCACTCCGCCTCCAACGATCGCGAGCGGCCGTTCGTCGCCGTCAACTGCACGGCGCTCGCGCAGGGCGTCCTCGAGAGCGAGCTGTTCGGGCACGTCAAGGGCGCGTTCACCGGCGCGGTCGCGGATCGCCCAGGTCGCCTCGAGCTCGCCGGCAAGGGCACGTTGTTCCTCGACGAGATCGCGGAGATCTCGCTCGACCTCCAGGCCAAGCTCCTGCGCGTGCTGCAGGAGCGCACGTACGAGCGCGTCGGCGACGCGAAGGCGATGCAGCTCGAGGCCCGCGTGATCGCCGCGACCCACCGCGACCTCACCGCGATGGTCGCCAAGGGCACGTTCCGCGAGGACCTCTACTACCGGCTGCGCGTCGTGGAGATCCACCTCCCTCCCCTGCGCGAGCGCGCGAGCGACATCCCGATCCTCGTCGAGGGCCTGCTCGGCAAGATCAACAAGGACCTCGGCAAGGACGTCCGCTTCGTGACGCCCGCGGCCCTGTCCCGGCTCGCCGCATATTCATGGCCCGGCAACGTGCGCGAGCTCGAGAACACGCTGACCCGCGCCCTCGTTCTCGCCAAGTCCGACGTGCTCGACGAGACGCTGATCCACCTCGGATCCGGATCGACGGGCGGACACGAGGTGAACGACGCCGACGCCGAGGGTGCGCTGCCCACCTTGCGGGAGATCGAGCGCCGGCACATCGCCCGCGTGCTCGCGCACACCGAATGGAACAAGCGCCGCGCATGTGCGGTCCTCGACATCAGCCGCCCCACGCTCGACCGCAAGATCGAGGAGTACGGCCTCAAGCGGGAGGAGGAGGCGCCGTGAACGCCGGCCTGATCCCGCTCGCGATCGCCACGATCGGCGCCGCGTTCGCCGCCCTCATGCTGCGCGGCCGCCACCGCCGCGACAACCTCGTGTTCGGCATCCTCGTGCTGGTCGACGCGGGTATGACCGCGTGGCGCGGCCTCAACGTCCTGACCGGCGGCTCGATCGTGTCGCGCGGCGTGCTGGTGCCGTGCACCGTGGGGACCATCGCGCTCGCGCTGCTCACCGTGGAGTTCGTTGTCGCGTTCCCGCGCCATGCTCCGATGCGGTGGCGCTGGCGGGTGCCGATGTTCCTGTGGGGGCTGTGCGCGATCGGGCTCGCCGTGCTGGCCCCGGTCGGCGGTCCGTGGGGCGGCACCACGGCGATCGAGCTCGGCTTCTTCGCGCCGATGGCCCTCCTGACCTTCGCCCTGATCGCGCGGAGCTTCCGCCGCACGCCGCAGCACGACGCGCGGATCGTGCTCGCGATGCTCGGGTTCCGCTGGGCGTTCGGGTTCTTCGCGTACTTCGGCGCGCCGCTGCTCGGCATCTTCGCGCAGGCCGTGTGGGCCGAGACCACCGTGGGCTCGATGATCGCCTTCGTGGTGATCGGCACCGCCGTGCTGCGCACCGAGCTGTTCTCGACCCGCTCGGCGGTGGCCGAGGTCGTGACCATCGCGACCATCGCGCTGCTCGTCATGCTGGGCGCCGGTGGAGCGATCGCGGCGGTCCGCGCCTACGTGCCCGAGGGTCAGCTCATGGACCTGGCGCTGTTCGGCGCGACGCTCGTCCCGCTCGCGCTGACCGCGATCAGCCTCAAGCTCTATCCGCGGGTCGAGCGCCGCGTGCTGGCGGGCCTCGACGAGCGCCGCGCGCGCCGCCTCGGCGTGCAGGGCGACCCGATCCCCGCCGATGCGGTCGGCGCGATCGCCGAGGCGCGCGCGCGGATCGCCACGTTCGGCGACGGCTCGACCGTGCGCTGGGTGCCCGCCGGCGAGCTCCCCGCACAGCTCGCCGAGCAGCTCCGCGAGCACGGCGTGCTGCGCCGCGAAGAGCAGCCAGAGCTGCCGACCGAGCTCGCCGTCCCCGCCCTCGGTGCCGAGAAGGCGCTGGTCGGCGCGTTCTATATCGACGGTGGCACGATCGATCGCGACACCTACCTGGTCGCCCGCGATCTCGCCGCGCGCGTCGCGCTCGCCGTGGAGCGCGCCGAGGCCGTGTCCGCTCTCGACGACGCCCGCCGCCTCGCCGCCCTCGGCCAGTTCGCCGCGGCGATCGCGCACGACATCCGCACGCCGCTGACCAGCATCTCGCTCAACGTGCAGATCCTCCGACGCAAGCTGCAGCTCTCCGAAGACGATCGCGAGCACCTCGATATCGCGCTCGAGGAGCTCGCGCGTCTCGACAAGTCGGTCGCCGAGATCCTCGACTTCGCGAAGCCCGTGAAGCTGTCCACCGAGGAGATCGATGTCGGCGAGCTGATCGAGGACGCCGCGAAGGGCCTCACCCCCGTGCTCTCCGAGCGCGGCGTGGCGCTGACGTGCGAGTCCGCCGACGACCTGATGATCCACGGCGACTCGCAGCGCCTCCGTCAGGTGCTCGCGAACCTCGTCGGCAACGCGGCGGATGCGTCCAAACCCGGCGCGCGCGTCACCCTGCGTGCCACGCCCGCGAACGACGGTCAGGTCGCGATCGAGGTCGCGGACAAGGGGCGCGGGATCGGCGCCGAGGACCTGCCGCGCATCTTCGAGCCGTTCTTCACCACCCGCCCCGACGGCACGGGCCTCGGCCTCGCGATCTGCCACAAGGTCGTGCGCGCCCACGGCGGCGACATCCGCGTCACGTCGACCGTCGGCGAGGGCTCGACGTTCACCGTGATGCTGCCGGCGGCGTAAGGGGGCCGTGGCGAGCCAGGTGAACGATCTCGCGCACGTCCTGCGCGCCGTGATCTAGATCGAGGAGCGAGAGGTGAAGGCGTCGCCATGAAAGCGGTGGCGAGAACGCTGGTTCCCGGTGCGCGTCACAACCCGGCTACGGTCCAACTCACCCGACATTGCGGGCTGGGGAGCCGTGACATGACATCCACGTCCTACGTTCGATCCGGTCTGCACAAGGGGCTCCTGCTCGCTGGGCCCCTGGCCCTCTCCGTCCACTGTGATTCGGGTCCTCGTGAGCCCGGTGTCACCGAGCTCACCGTCAACATCGAGCCCACGGGCACGTTTGTTCGAGAGCTCAACGAGTGTCTTGTGGATCAAGACGCCTGCATCGCGCTGTGTGACCGAATCCTCGTCGAACAGGGTTACGTCGAGCATCCGGGCGACGCCGAGATCTACCGTTGCTCGGTCTCCAAGAAGGCTTCCTTCGTGGAGGTCAGGATGAGCTACAGCGACTACCCCGTGTCCGTGGGCTGTGGCGTCGTGATGGTGCAACCAGGATCAACGCCCACGTCGATCGGTTCGCACTACGCAGCCTCGGCGCAACTGGAAGGGGCCTCGGTCTACGCCTTCGCTCGACTCGCACGAGATCTCCGCCGCCACGAGGCCCCGTCGCAGCTCGTGCTCGCAGCCGTGAGGGCGGCGGCGGACGAGGTGCGCCACACCCGCCTGACGTCGAGGCTGGCGCACGCGTGGGGCGCTCGACCGCGACCACCGGGGCGCGACATCCACCCCAACCGCGACCTGTTCACCCTCTGTCTGGACAACGCCGTCGACGGCTGTGTTCACGAAACATTTGGTGCCGCGATCGCAGCCCATCAAGCCCGAACCGCGCAGGACCGATTCATTCGATCGACCATGGAATCGATCGCTCGGGACGAGGTCCGCCACGCGAGGTTGGCGGCGGCCATCGATCGGTGGGCTCGCCCTCGACTCGGGCAAGCTCAGCGCGAGGCAGTCGAGACGGCGGCGCGCCATGCGAGCCACGTCTTGGCCGTCAGCCAGACCAGCGCTCCCAATGACGTCTCCGAGCTGGCCGGCTTCCCGTCCGCCACAGATGCCCAGGCATTCGCCGCCGACCTCGAAGCGGCACGACGTGTCCGATGCAGCTGAGGACCATCTCCGCGCCGGGGAGCGATCGCAGGCGCTGCTCGCTCCGTTCGCTCTCCGAACATCTCAGCGCGGCCGTCGAAGGTTCGCCGGGACGTAGGCGTCGGGCTGTTCGCTGATCTTGATGGCGCTGGCGACTCCGCCCGCGGGCGGGATCCTGCGAAGTGCCGTGGCCCCGTTGCCGCAGTCGTCGTTGTCGTAGGTGACGTGTTCGACACCAGGACGTTCTGCGACGAAGAATGGAGTTGGCTCGGGGCCGTCGCCCTCGGTCACGCACGCGAGGAACTGCAGCTGCCGTTTGGCCGCGGGCACCCAGCGAGAGGCGTTGCAGCCTTCGACGGATGAGGGCACGCGGACACGGCGGGCAGCAGCGTCGGCGATGACGACCGTGCGCTTCGCGCACGAGAGTGCGAGTTGCTGGCCGTTGGCGCCCTGGGACAGCGTGAACTTCAACGGGGAGCCGCGCACGGAGCCCTTCCATGCCGTCGATCGAACGCAGGCCCACGTCCCCTGCGGTTGTTCGTCTTCGGGCGGGCCTGGCTTCTTCGTCGCGCGAAACTCCTGGATGACGAGGGCGGCAACGTCGCCGGTGCGGCCGAGCGTCCACGTGGT
Source organism: Myxococcales bacterium (assembly GCA_043759315.1). GTDB lineage: Bacteria > Myxococcota_A > Polyangia > Haliangiales > Haliangiaceae > JABFXX01. The sequence continues at coordinate 15,791 of JAYVLW010000440.1, read as the reverse complement.
GAGGCTCGACGGGCCAGGGAGGAGGCCCGTGCTCAGTGCACGGCCCACCCAGACGCTCGCGCCGACGTCGAGCGGCTCGGTGCAGGTGCCGGTGACCAGCGCGTCGCGAGGTAGCGTGTCCTCCAACGGTCCAGCCGGGGCGGGTTCCGGAGCGGCGTCGGGCGGGGGAACCGAGAACAGCTGGGCGCGTGGGTCGCCGTTCCTGTCGGCCACCAGCAGCCACTTCGGATCCGTGCAGTTGACGACGAACGCCCTGCCGTACGAGTTGCCGTTGGTGGCGGAGAACTCCGTGAGCGCCGAGGCGAGCTCGCTCATGGTGCGGCGGTCGAGGCGTGCGGCGAGCTCCGGGAGCAGGACGCGCTCTCCTCCGCCGACCTCGAGGAGCGCTTTGCCGGCCGGACAACTCGGATTCACCTCGAGCGCGACCCGAGCAAGCTCGGTCGAGCCCGCGGGAGCACTCGGCGTGCAGGTGCCGGTCTGGATCACTTCGACAACGAGCGTCGAGCCCTCGATGCGCTCGCGAATCACGCGCTCGGCGGCGCACATGGGCACCGGGTCGGGGAATTTCTCGGGCTCAGCCGGCCCGCGCGGATGACAGGCCGCGACCAGGACGGCGACGGTCGCGAGCGACTTCCTGTGCTTGGGGGCCACGGCGCAGCATACCCGGTGCAGCCCCGAACTCGTCCTGAATGTTCGCCGCGCTCGGGTCGCGCGGTGCGGCGACATCAGGGTCCGGCCCGATCGCGGCGCTCCCAGGCGACGTGATCGGTTCTGGTCACGCGATGAAGGAGGCGCTCGGCGACGCTGTCCTCGATCCGGCGACGCCGGAGTGCAGCGGCCTCCGCGACCAGCCCGACGACGATCTCCCGGACACGCGCAACCTGATGGCGGATCCCGCGCTCGTCAGCGAGGTCTGTCGGCGTGAACCGTAGCGGCTCGCCAGCGACGAACACCACCTTCGAAGGGCGGAGCATCGGCGGCTTCGGCAGCAATGCGAAGTCGAACCGCGGCATCAGCGGTTTCATCAGCAGCCGGACCAGCACCGGGTTCGTGACCACCCGCCACGGGTTCGCCTCGTCGACGCCGGCCCAGCCGAACGGAACGACGGCCGTATCGCGGGTGGGTTGCAGCGCGCGGACGACCCGCAAGAAGCCACTGTGAAACGGACCGATGGTGTCGCGCACGTCGGTCGCGTCTGGACCCTCCGGCAGGATCACCACGCTCTGCCCGCCGCGGAGGGCCGCCGACGCGCCATCGATCGACATCGGGATGCAGCCACTCGCGCGATAGAACGCGCCGAGGATCGGCATGCTCAGGAAGGTGGGCCACACGGTCGTGCACGGCGGTGGTGCCTGCGGGCGCAGGCGTCGGAGCGCCGCGTTTAGCAGGTAGACCTCGAGCCCCAGGATCGCGGTGTGGTTCATCACGAAGATGCACGGCTCGCGCTCCCAGTCGGGGACCGACTCGACCGCACCGGCGAGCTCGAGCCGGAAGTAGCGCTCCATGGCCGGGAGCACCCACCGCCGGATCCCGTCGATCGTGTTCGCCATCCGCCTCCACGATAACGCCGATCTCGAAGGTTGCCGGGTCTCGGCGTCAGCGCCAAGTAACGGAGATCGCAGCGTCCCTCGGATACTTCCGCGGCCCTGTCGATCTCGGTCGGGCCCGTTCGACCCATGGTCACACCCACCCAGAGGAGCACCGCCATGGACCCGACCGCCAAAGCCAACGAAGAGCTCGTCCGCACGTTCGTCGCCATCGTCAAGAACGAGCGGAAGCTCGACAAGCTAGGTGAGTTCTTCGCCGCCGACTACATCGAGCACAACGAGACGGTCGCCTCGTTCGGCAAGGGGCTCGCCGGCTATCAGGCGTTCCTGGGCCATCTGTTCAGCGGCTTCCCCGACGACAAGGTCGCGATCACGCAGCTCGTCGCCGGCGGCGACTGGGTCTCGTACCGGGCCACCGAGTCCGGAACGCACAAGGGGACGTTCCTCAACATCCCGGCGACCGAGAAGCACGCGACCTGGACCGAGATCCAGTTCTTCAAGATCAAGAACGGCAAGGTCGTCGAGCACTGGGTCGACGTCGACATCTTCTCCTGGTTCCAGCAGCTCGGGATCATCCCCGCGATGGGGTGAAACGATCCACTGCGACTTCGGCAAGCTCGGGTCGCGGTGGTTCCGCGCGTGCTCGGCGCCGCCCCTACGGCGGAAGCCGGATCATCGAGATGTGGGTCTCTGGATACCCGTCACAGCCCTCGCCGGTCGGATGGAACGACCACACCACGACCGCACGGGCCTCCTCGACGAGCACGACCTCGTCGAGCCGCTCATGGATCTTCGTCGTCCCGAGCACCTGGTTGCCGCGGACCACGCGGGCCACACCGTCGCGCGCCGCGACGACCCCTAGCTTGGCCCGCGGCAGGAACGCCTTGCGCTTGGTCTCGTCGTCGTTCCATGCCGCCGCGACGCGCTCGGTGGTTGGCGTGACGAAGCCGAGCTCGCCGAGCATCGCGGTCAACGCCTCGACGCGCTTGGCCACGACTGGCCGCGCGGCTTTGACGAGCTCGCACTCGGTGCTGTAGCAGTTGTTGTCGGTCTCGTTCCACTTGATGATCGGTGTCGACGCGACCCGTGTGCCGGTAGCGAGCTCGAAGATCTCGAGCGTCCGCTCGTGCGCCGACGAGCCCCAGCTCGATTCGGTGTGCAGCACCGCGACCAGCCCGCGGTCCGCGGCGTACGCCACGCCGCCATCGAGCGCCTTGTCGGTGAGCTTGATCGCACCGGGCTTGCCGGCCCGCTGCTGCTGCAGCTCGGGCCGCGCGAGCAGTGGACGCAGCTCGGGATCCGACGTCACCTGGACGTAGGTCGCGATCGGCTCCGCCGCGATCCACGGCGCGAGCGCGGTGATCGCCGCGTCCTGCGCCCCGAGTAGTGTCTGCGCGGAGGCGAGATTGTACGCGGCGACCCTGAACGATGGATCCGCGGCGACCGCCTTGGCAAAGCCCGCCGCCGAGGCCTTGTAGTTCTGCTTCGCGTGGAGCGCGAAGGCGCTCGTGTTGGCGAGCCGGGCACCGAGGTTTGCGAACGTCCACGTGTAGCGGCTCGACCCGGCGCACGTCGAATCCATGACCTCGACGTCGACCTTCTGGTTGTCGATCGCGAGCTTGGTGAACTCCATGACGCCCGACTTGGTGAGCAGCGCGCGCTGCTTGCCCTTGCGGACCACCAGACCGTCCTTCTCGATCACGAGCCGGTACCCGCGGCCAAGGCGCTTGCTCGCGTCCTGGTCGGCGAACGCCGGCTCGGCGAGCAGCGTGACGATCGAGATCGCGGCCAGGCGCAGCATGAGACCAGGATAGAACGTTCGAGAGGCTCGTGGGATTCCGTGATCGTCTGGCCTGCTCTTGACACCGACCATTCCAACCCCGGTCGGGGCTGTCCCGGCAAGCCTCGCTGCCACACGAGTGGAGACTTCGAGGGGCGACGACACCGACATCGAGATCCGAGTCGGGTTGCCCGTACCTGACAAGCAATAGTCGTCGGTGGGTGCTACTTCACGACACGCAGGGTGACCCGGCGGTTCTTCGCGCGTCCGGTGATGGTCTTGTTGTCGGTCACGGGTCGGGAGAACCCTCGCGCACGCCCAGATCGTATCATCTCCGTCGGGCGCTAGAAGCTGCCGGAGAGCGCGACGCCGGGCGATGTTCCCCCCGTCCCCGATGACATCATCGTCGGACCGAGCGTGAGTGCGCGGGCGGCCTTCTCGTTGTAGCGATTCGCGGCGCTCGCCGAGTCGTAGAAGTCATAGAGCGTCGAGAGCAGGACGACGGCGCCGCCGACATACATCGCTTTCTCGCCGTCTTTGTTCTCGTTCTCGTAGCAGTAGTCCAGGCACTTGCCCTCCGTGGACTTGAGCGCGCCCCACAGGAACGTCACCAGACCTCCGGTACGGAGCAGCGTCATCTTGAGCGCGTGACCGCCCTCGCCCGCGTAGATGTGTCCCGCGGAAGGACCGATCATCATCACCCCGAGGCTCGCCCAGCCGAGCTGCTCGTTGTTGTCCTCGGCGGCCGCGAGGATGCCCAGGAAGCCGAGGCCGGTGACGCCGACCGAGAGCAAGCGTGCGGTGGTTGGGTCCTTGATCTGCCGGATCACGAGCGACCGGGTCAACCCGCCGACCGGCGGCTGCTGCTGGTAGGGGGCGTACTGCGGCGGCGGCGGCGGCTGAGGCTGCCGCGCATACGGTTGCGGGTACGGCTGCGGCTGCGGGGCATACGGTTGCGGCGCACCGTAGGGCTGGTTCGGCTCCGTTGCTCCGGGCTGGGCAAGAGCGGTCGACGCGAACAGGAGGAAGGCGGCGGCGACGGCGACGGCGAGACGCATTGGCTCCCTGCCGAAGCATCTGGCGAGCCAAGTCTTGCGTCCCGGATCTCGCGAGTTTGCAGGTCGATCGATGACGGATCTCTGATGTCGACGTCGCGTTTGGCCGTGGAGAACCAGGAACCCGATGATCACTTCCACTGCGGCGCGACGCCGACGCCGACGCGGTCGACCACGAGCCTGACGCGCTGGCCGACGCCCAGGCCAAGGCCGTGCAGCTGCACCGAGGTGCGCCTTGTCCGCGAGCACGACGTCGGGCTTGATCGCGTCGGCAATCACCTCCAGGTCGCGCAGTTGCTGGCGCGCGCTGGTGTGCGCCAGCGCCTCGGCCGCCTACAGGCGGTAGCGCGTCGACATCTTGCACTGGTAGCGCGTGGCGTCCCACGACGCGCCGGCGAACTCCGGATCGGTGTCCGGATCGGTGTTGCACACGGCTTCGTTCAGCGACGTCGGCGTCAGCTCGCCGCGCTTGATCTTGAACGCCATCTTGAGGAACAGCGGCGTGAGATCCTCATCGATCGCGTTGACGACCGCGGAGGGTTTCTGTGGATTGCCGGCGGAGTAGCCGTTCTCGCAGAGCTCGTCGTTGAAGATCGTGCGCGCGTCCGAGGTTTCGGTGAGCAGGCGGTAGAGGCCGGCGAGATATCCGGTTCGGTCCTCGCCGACCGTGCAGTGCAGGAACGCGCTCTTGCCGCTGGTGACCCACCCCCTGACGAGCTTGAGCCCGCGGACGGTCATCCGACACGGCTCGGCGAAGTCGGGGAAGTCCTTCCACGGAAATGCGATGTTGACGACGTTCGCGGAGGGAATACCGACGTTGCCCAGCGCGGTGACCTCTTGCGAGAGCTCGTTGGCCGAGGTCGCTTTCTTGAACATCAGCACCCCGCCGACGCCGAGGCCGCTCAGGCCCGCGAAATCCGCCGTGCGGAACGGTTTCATGCCGCGCACGACACTCGCGTGTGACGCGTCCTTGGCGACAACGTGCGCGTTGAAGATGCCGACGTCCTCAACCGTCGACGCGAACGGAGAAACCATCTGCCCGCCGATCATCGTGCGGGGCTGCTTCGCCGTGCAGGTGAGCGTGGTTGGCCACGCGCCAGGCTGCTGGGTGGTCGCGGTACAGCGATAGTAGGCTCGATGATCCGGCTCGACCGACGTCTTGACGTAGATGGCCGCGCCGACCTTCTCGCCGGGACCGTAGACCACGCTCAATTGCTCTTTTCCGCGGGTGCAGAGCAGGCGGTAGCCGTCCGCGGTGCGGTCGTCGGTCGGGCACGAGAACGACGTCGAACCCGAAGGAGCCCCGGCCAGCTTGGGGGTCTCATTCGCACGCTGCGTGGTCCCGCTCGTCGTGAGGGTGAGCTTGAAGGTGGAAACCCCGTCCTCCTTGCCTCCGAGGCCGACGACGTCGTCGTCGTCCACCTCGTCGCTGCTGGCGGCGCAGCTCGCGAGCAGCGCGAGCGATACAAGACCCGTGGACGCAAGGCGCATTGTGACCAGGACGAGCAAGGGGGATGCCAGGCGTCGCCCCGTGCAACCAGCAGATCGCACAGGCAAAGGCGGTGCGACCTACCGGTCGATCCACCTGTCGCCGGCCACTCCAGCCGCCGTACGTCGGTGTCAGCTCAACTCCTTGGCGGATCTCCAGATCTCCAGGAGGTTGCGCGACTCACGGCCGGTTGTCGATGACGTCTACCGAGAGAAACGTCACCGCGGCGTGGAACGAATACAGCCCGACGTGGGCGGACGGGACGACAGACTCGTCGATCGGGCCGATCAAGTTCGAATCACCATTTGCGCGGCTCCCCTTGCACAACGGCGGTCCGCCCAGGTGCGAGTCTCCCGAGCTCGCCTGGAGCGTGACCCGCAGCGGCAGCGTATAGGGTGCAAACGTCACCTGGTTGCCAACGGGAACCGCTGTTCGCGCGTCCCAGACCTCGAGCCCCTCACCGGCGATTGAGCGATGGACCTCGTAGCAGATCAAGCCTGGGGGACTGCCGCCCGCGACACCGACGTCGGTGACCAAATAAACTCCGAACGCGTAGTTCGCGTTGCCTTGCGTGACCTGGTCGAGCGTTGCGCTCACCGTCGGCTCGACCAGTACGTTGGTCGACAGCAACACCGCTAGCTGGTTCCCGGACATCGAGGCGACGCGGACCTGATCGGCTTCCTGGATCCAGCTTCCCGTGCGAACCGACCAGTCGTTGAAGTTGCGAAGGCTCGAGAAGTACGCACGGCGATCGACCGCGAGTTCGGGGTGTGGATCACACGCGTCGCCCACTTCGTCCTCATCCCCATCGGCCTGATCGTCGAACACCCCCGGGCAAACATCGATGGCATCGTCAATTCCATCGATGTCCTCGTCGTGATCGGCGAGCGGGACGGCGTCGCGGTTCAATCCGAACACCGAATCGCATCCGGCTACCATGATCAACAGCACCACTGCGCGCACGCGCGATGATACCCCTGACCGAGTTCTCGGGCTCACCGAGCTGGCCTCGTCGTTGTCGAGTAGGGACCGCGCCTCGTACCGACCACGAGCGCGATGATCTTGGTGACGACCGCGGCCGCCAGCAGCCAGCATGCGGCGAAGAACAGATGCATCACACTTCCCGCGATGAACGTCGGCGCGTGCATCGCGAACGCCAGCCCGCCGACGAACATCACGCCAAAACCGATCGACAGGATCAGGCTCGCGCCGGAGACCGCGTGGGTGCGCCAGAGCACCAACACCGCCAGGAACAGCTCGATCGAGATGATCACCGTCGAGCCGATCACCTCATCGCGGGGATAGCTCCACGGCCCCGTCATGTGACGCATCTGGTAGCCATCCGGCTCCCGACTGCGCATCGCGATCCACCCAGCCATGCCACCGTGGCCGATCTGCTCGCTCACCGGATAGCCTGCGATCATGTCGGGGGCATCGAGGGCGCTCGCAACCTCGGGCGACGTCGCGCTCGTATCGTCGAGCGCGGTGGGAGTCATCGGATCGGCGGGACCACCGGCAGGTGCCATTCCCAATTCACCCGGATCCGCCCGCTGACCGCGGCGAACGACCGGCTCGCCGATCCGACGCTCGCAGCGCTCGCCAACCCGGAGGTATACCTTCGTCGAATGGTGAGACATCTCCAGACGACAGCCGTCCTCGTCCTGCTCGCCAGTTGCATCGCCGCATGCGACGAGAAATACGCGAGCCATCCGGCGCAGCAACGGGAGCTGGTGCAGCTCGAGCAGCGCGTCTCGACCCGGTTCGCTCTCCGCACAGACCTCGAGAACCTGGAGCGTCGCATCGTGTTGCTCGAGGCCGAGCTCGAGAAGCTCCGAGCGGCGTGTCCGTGCCCGCCAAGCACGCCCCGGAGCGAGCCATGAAGATCGCACGCGCGGCGATCCGGAGATCAGTATCGACGGGATGCGACTTCTGGTCGCCGGGCCGGCGACCATCGAGCAGTCAGAGCGTGCCTGCCAGTAGATCGCTCCGTGGTCCGAACCATCCGCCCCCGCCCGGATCGTCTTCCAGGCCCGCGCGTCAGGCGCCGGTCCGACCGGCATGGCGTGAACTTCCGTTCACGATTACTCCGCCGGATCTTAGTCGAACCCCAAAACCGGGACATCGTGGTCAGGATCCCGACCCGGGCACGACAATACGACACGACTTACGAGTGGCGCGGTTCGTGCTCGGTGTTTCTCCATGTCGTTCCGTTTGGTCGTCGCCAGTGTCCTCGTCGCGCCCTCCATCGCATCCGCATCGCCGTTGAGCGCGGATCTCTCCGCCGGCGCGGGCGCGGCGGTCATGTACTCGGATCCATGCGGCGGTCCGTTCCCGATCGCGAACTGCACCACACCCGCCGCGCGGCTCCGCGGTCCTGCAATGACGGTGCGCGGGATGGTGGGCGCACACCATGCCCTGCGCGGTGCCTGGGGGCTGCGGTGGGGCGCCGGTCTCTCCGGCCTCTTCATGACGGAGTCCGGCGACACGGGGAGCATTGTGAGCGGAGGCGGCGAGTTTGGCGTCACGCTGGATCGCTGGTCGGCAGACACCTTCGCGGGCCTGTCGTGGGTGCGCGTTCGCGCGGACGGTATGGCCACCACCGGCGCAACGATGGCGTTCGGCGGCTCCGTCGGATTCGCGATCACGCCGCAGGTCTCGGCGTTCGCGAGGGTCGACCTCAGCGCGATGCTCGAAGGTTCGATCGGCGGCGCGTCGATCGATGGCGGCGTCACGTTCAGGCTCTGAGTCTCCGGTGAAGTGGGCGAATCCACCACTTGGCAGTCGCGCGCGCGGAGGTCCGCCCGACCGTCGCGGTGCATGCAGGCGCCCGGGATCGGAGAGCTTGCTTGGATACGGTTTCAGCGAAGGCACGTAGACCTCGGGACGTCTCACGCGCGGCTTCGTCCGCAATTGCGGCCATGCCCTCACATCCAAGAATGAACCGACTAAACTGGTCGGTCATCGTCGGCGGATAGCACTAGGTCTGGTCGCCGACACGAAACTGACCGTTGTAGTCCACACACCAGATGTCGTTGGGCGCGTGAGCTTCACGCAGCGCGGTTGGGACAGGCGTATGCCCCGGCCGCCGCTTGCGGCGTTCACCAAGTCATGACGCAGCATCTGCGGTCGCCGAGGGACTGACGCGCTCCGGGCAAACTGGCGGCTCGCGGCCCGCGCTGTGGCAGGATGCGCGCGTGCGCTATGTCGGCAAGCTCTACCGCCCGCCCTCCGAGGCAGATGCACTGATCCTCCAGGCGACGATCGGCTGCTCGTGGAACCACTGCACGTACTGCGACATGTACCGGGACAAGCCCGAGTTCCGGATCCGTCCGCTCGCCGACTGTCTCGAGGATCTCGCGAATGCGGCGCGCGAGCTCGGCCCCACGGTGGAGAAGGTCTTCGTCGCGGACGGTGATGCGCTGGTGATGGACCTCGCCCACTGGGCGCCGATCCTCGAAGCATGCCGTCAGCACTTTCGCCGCCTACGACGCGTCAGCTGCTATGCCACCGCGCCCAACGTGCTGGCCAAGACCGACGCGGAGCTTCGCGAGCTCCGCGAGCTCGGCCTCGCGCTCCTCTACATGGGCCCCGAGTCCGGTGATGACGTCACGATGAAGAAGATCGCGAAGGGCAGCACCGCGGCGGACCATGTCGAAGCAGCGCAGCGCGCCCGTGCGGCCGGGCTCGAGCTATCGGCGATCTTCTTGCTCGGTGCTGGAGGGCTCGAACGATCTAGTGAGCATGCTGCCGCGTCGGCGGAGCTCGTCACCGCGATGGATCCGCACTACCTCGCCGCGCTGACCCTCACCGTTGTTTCCACCACCCCCCTGGCAAAGCTCGCCAAGCGTGGCTCGTTCGTGCTGCCGAGCATCGAGCTGCTGCTCGGGGAGCTGCGAACGTTCGTCGATCGCGCCCGCCCGACGGACGCCTTGTTCCGCACCAACCACGCCTCGAACTACCTGCCTCTCGGCGGCCGGCTACCGCGCGATCGCGCGCGGATCGTCGAGGCCATCGATCACGCCCTCGCGGGCGGCATCGCGCTCCGCCCCGAACATCTGCGCGGACTCTAGCGATCGGGCGAACGTCGCTCCTGGCACTCAGATGATCGACGGCCGCCGGTGCGACTCTTGCGCACGATGCCACGTCCGGATCCCTGATGTCATCGCTCCGCGTGCCTCTGCTGTGCGCACTCCTCGTCGCCTGTGGCGCCGAATCCGGCGAAGGCCCTCCCGGACCGCCCGGCGAAATGGGAGAGCAAGGTCCGCAGGGATTGCCGGGACCGCAAGGAACACCTGGCACACCGGGCGGGGCGACGGGACCCGCCGGACCCGCGGGAACCGCGGGACCCGCGGGACCCGCTGGACCCGCGGGAGCCATCGGACCTGCTGGTGCCATCGGCCCGACGGGCGTCATGGGCCTGATGGGCCCCGCCGGGTTGACGGGACCGCAAGGCGCGCAGGGCATGGTCGGCGCGACCGGACCGCAGGGACCCGCCGGAGCTGGAAACCCCGGACCCGCTGGACCCGCGGGCCCACCAGGCACGCTCTACGGCGAAGCAGCATCCTCGTTCGCGGGCTTCACGACGCTGACGACGACCGGCGCCGCAGGCGGTCGCGAGGCGATGCACGCACGCTGTGACGCCGAGTTCCCCGGCGGGCACATGTGCCACTACGGCGAGTACCAGCTCGCGGCGAGTGGCATCTCTGTTCCCGCGAACGGCGCGTGGATCGACTTCTCGTGTACCGAGAAGAACGAAGGCGGCACCGTCGAATCAGGGCGGCTCGGATGCGGCTCGTACTCGGGCTCTCCCGACGGAGGTCGAGCGACGCCTCCGGCGTCCGGCGGCAACTGCATGGCGTGGACGGCCACGGGCCCCGGCACGATGACCGGCATCATGCTGCACCCATCGCTGACGCTGAGCGGACCGTGCACGGAGTCACGTGCGATCGCGTGCTGCTCGACGCCGTTCCGCGAGACGTTCCGCGGGTTCACGACCGCGACAACGCCGGGCGCCGCCGGCGGACGTCCGGCGATGCATGCACGCTGCGCCCAGGAGTTCACTGGCAGTCACCTCTGCCATCACGCCGAGTACCACCGCGCGACACCGACGGTGTCGCCCCCCGCCGGTGGCGCGTGGATCGACAGCTCGTCGTTCAACTCGGCGACCGAGAACGACGGCGCGATGGCGACCTCGGGCCGTAGCACGTCACCGACCGGCGCGTGCTCGAGCTGGACGAGCGGGAACGTCAACGCGCTCGGGATCATCATGACGCCCGCGAACAGCACGACCGGATCGTGCGGCACGCCACGTCCGCTCGCGTGCTGCGGCTCCTGACGTACTCGGCCGGAACTCCGCACACACTCAGGCCCGTTGCTACCTGCTTAGCCCGCCACGAGCTGTCGGAGCTGCCAGCTCTGGAGGACGTACTTGCGGCGAAGCTCGTCCTTGGTGTCAGCGATCCTCCACACCACGAGCGCCGGCGCGACCACCGCCGCGATGTTGACGACCACGAGCGCCAGCCGGACGATCGACTCGTCGAACTCGATGAACCGCGGGACGAGCGCCATCGTGCCGTGCTCGAACACGTAGAACGGGGGGATCAGGCCAAGCGCCTCGGCGAGCGCCGGCAACAGGAACACGAGCGTCCCGATCACGAAGATGTAGGGGCGGTAGCGGCGGATGATCGCGAGGTTGAACGCGGTCGCGTTCGCGCCTGCCAGCACCGGCACCATGACCAGAGGACCGTAGAAGCCCGATGCGACGGAGATCGCGATCGAGCTCAACACGAACACGAACAGGGACTCCCTCGGCGCGAACCGGCGGGTCAGCCGGAAGGCCCACAGGGCCGCGGCTCCGATGCTGCCGACGACGATCGCGAGGCCGATGTAGCTGCGCAGGCCCTGGAACAAGGTGATCAAGGCGATCACCGCGAACACGCTGTACGAGATCGCGCCGAGCCTCATCGCGTAGCGTCCTTCGTTCTCGGCGCTCTGGAGTAGCTCCGCCTCGACCTCCGGGGGGACGTCGATGGGCGGTTCGGCGATCAGCTGGACGAGGAGCCGGCGCGCGGCCTCGTTATCCGGATCGAGAGCGAGGGCGCGTGCGATCTCCTGGAGCGCCCGCTTGCGGGAGGACTCGCTGGCACGACCCGGCCCGAGCGCCTCGCCGGCCTGGTCACGCGCGGTCTTGGCGTGTTGCTCGGCGAGCTCGCGACGGAGTGACTGGTTGCGATGGCCTTCGAGGAAGGCGTCGATCTCGTCGACCAGAGCGCGCACGGTCTGTTGCCGCGAACGTGCATCGAACGCGGTCGCTCGAGTGCACACCGCGTCTAGCTCCGGGGGAATCTCGCGCTCGGGTGCGCGCAGGTGGGCGTGCACGGGATCTCCCTTTCTCGTCGATTCGAGGATCTCGGCCGAGGTTCGACCGGCGTGCAGTCGCTGCAGGGACAAGATCTCGAACAAGATCGCGCCGAGCGCGTAGATATCGACGCTCCGATCGATGAGGCCTCCCACGAACGTCTGCTCGGGCGCGATGTACCCGGGGGTCCCGAGGACCGGCGAGCTCGTATCCCCCTGCGCCTCGACGGGTCTGCCGATCGCCTGAGCGAGCCCCCAGTCGAGCACGTAGACCTCACCGTACTCTCCGAGCATCACGTTGGACGGCTTGAGGTCACGGTGGATCACGCCCTTGTTGTGGGCGTAGTCCACCGCGAGACAGACCTGACGGAACACGTCGAGCATCCTGAGCAGCGTGAACTCGCGGTGAGTCTCGGTGTCGCCGCTACGGAGCCGAGCCAGGACCTTCGCCAATGTCGTTCCCGCGATCGCGCGCATCGTGAAGAACTCGCGCCCTTCCTCGTCGAGACCGAGGTCGTAGACCGGGATGATCGCTGGATGCTCGAGCTGAGCCTGAACCCGGGCCTCCGCGAGAAACGCCCGGCGCGCGGAGATGCTCTCGATATCCGCGCGGACGGCCTTGAGGGCGACATCTCGTCCCATACGCCGATCCCGACACAGCGATACTTCACCCATCCCACCGGCGCCCAGGGTCCGCTGAACGTCGTAGCGGTCTTCTCCCAGGTCGAGATGATCGGTCAGGTCGATCGGGCGGGTCGATTCTTCTGGCGAGAGCCAGATCGTGTCTGCCTCGTCCTGTTGCTCGGACATGCGCCGATCATCGCATTGCCCGCGCGCCCGGAGCGATCGGGTCGGGTGTGTTGCCCCCGCGACCAGCGCGGATGCAGGCGGGTGGATCCGCCAGGGGGCAGAATCAGGCGTGATCCCTGGTGCTTCACAAGAGGCCCGGGTGGCAACGGGCGAGCGTTTCCGACGTTCTCCAGCCGCCCCGAGCGACGTGGTCCTCGGATGTGGATCGTCAAATGGCGCCAACGACGCGGCGGTCCGCGATACGGCTGCCAGCGATGGCGCCGCCGACGCATATCGGTCTTAGGGTGCTCAGCGTGCATGCCTGTTCCGAGGCCGGTGCCGCGAGAACGACCGCGGTCTCATCGGGGAGCTCGGGCGCTATGGCCTGCCGGCGGGGATCATGACCGGCTCGATCGGGGGCTTGAGTGGAACGCGGGCGAGCGTGGCTGCGAACCGCGGGTCGGCGCGCATCCACGCGAGATCGCGATCCGCAGCGACCGCGGGCCGCGAGTAGCCGCCGGCGAGGGCGCGCTCGAGCGCAGCGAACGCCTCGACGTCCTCGTGCAGCACGGCGTACACGGTCACCGCGTTGAACAGCGCGTCGACGCTCGCGCTGTTGATCTCGAGCGCGCCCGCGATGAACGTGTGGGCCTTCGTCTGGTCGCCAGTCTTGGCGAAGTACGTGGCCACGTACGAGCGGATGTAGGCATCGCGCGGGTTGACCTCGAGCTCGTGCAGGCCGAGCGAGATCGCGCGCGCATGCTGTTTCTTGGCGCTCTCGGGATCGCCGAGCCAGCCGTGGACGTCGCCGAGCAAGCCGACCGCGATCACGTTCTCGGGATCGAGCGTGACGGCCTGCTTCAGACTGGTGAGGGCCTCGTCGAGTCGACCCAGGAACGCTTGAGTGTTGCCGAGGTTGCTGTAGGCCATAGACGTGGGTTGGTGAGCGATCGTCTTCTTGATCAGCTCGGCGCCGTCGGCGAACCGCCCGAGTTGGATGTACGCGACCGCGAGATCTCCAAGGACTAAGTCGTTGTCCGGAGAGAGCTCCAACGCTTTGGTATCGACCCGAATGGCGGCCTCGTAGTCACCGGCCATCACGTACATCGCCCCGAGCGATGTGTAGTTGCGCCAGAAGTAGGGATTGATCTCGATCGCACGGAGGTAGGCGCCGGCGGCCTCGGCAGTGCGCCCGCTTTCGAAGTAGGCAGTGCCAAGCCGCCGAAACGCATCGTCCGAGCTCGGCGCGAGCTTCGTCGCGAGGCGCAGCTGAGCGACGGCCTCTGCCGTGCGTCCGGTGATCCGATATGCGACGCCGAGAGACGAGTGGACATCGACCAGCTTGTCATCGAGCGTCGCCGCCTTCTCGGCGGAGGCGACCGCGCGCTCGCTCCACTCCACCTTCCTGGTCATCCGGTACATCTGGGCGCTGGTGTCAGAGAGGCAGGTGTAGGCGAGCGTCAGCCGGGGATCCTTGGCGATCGCTTGCTCGAAGTGCCCGACTGCGCGCTCCACACTGGCTGGATCCTGCGCATCGTGGAACGCTCGCTTGCCCTGAAGGTACGCCTCGTAGGCCTCGAGGTCCTCGGTGGGATGCGATAGCGCGCTCGCGCGTTCCTCGTCGGAGGGCGTCACGCCGAGGCTGCCGATCACCTCGCGGTACATCTGACTCTCGAGCGTGAGCAGATCAGCGCGCACTCCGGCGTAGGCCTTGCTCCACAGGGTCTTGCCGTTCGCGCCGTCGACGACCGCGACCTCGATCCCGAGGCGACCCTCCTGATTCGCGACGCTGCCGGTGATGAGCACAGTCGCACCGAGCTCGCGGCTGATCTGGTCGAATGCACCGCTCTTGACCGCACTGCTGGAATCGACAGCCTTGTCCGACGATAGCGCCAGGCTCGCCGAACGTGCGAGGTTCGACGCGAGCGCATCGCGGATGCCGGAGACCAGGTGTGGAGCTACGCCGTCGGCACCCTTGAACGGCAAGACGGCGACCCGACGAGCTTCTTGGCGCGCGGCAGGACTTGTCATGGCGGCGCTGCCCGGACCGGCGGCGCCCGACGCGGGCGATGTCGTCGAGGATGACCCCGGACCGTGCGACCGACCGAACGCGAGCCATCCGACGAGTGCGCCGGCCGCCACCACACCGCCCAAGCTGGCGAGCAGCAGCCCGCGCCCGCGACGAACCGCCGCGGGAGGTTCGTCGATGCTGCCGGCCACCGGACGATCGACGACGCGGGCTTCGCTCGGCGGTGTGCGGTCCGAGCTCACGAGGGCCGCCGTGCGCGCCTCCCGTTCCCGGTGGCCCTCCGGCGCAGCGGGCGCACTGGCGACGGGCGTCGTCTCCGCGTGGGTGGAGGCCCTCGCTCCTCGTGGTTCGGAACGCGTCGCCTCCGGATCGGCGACCGCGCTGGACGACGACAGCGGCGGGAGTGCAGGGGTCGTGACCTCGCGGGCCTCGCCGGTGAGCAGGTGCTTCACGGCGATCCGCGACGGATCGTTCTCCGGCCAGATCTCACCAACGAGCTCGGCTACTGCATCGACGTCTGCCACGGCGGGCAACGCCGCTCCGATCGCGGCACGCATCGCCTTGGCACTCGGGAAGCGTTCGGCTGGATCCTTGGCCAGCGCCTTGGCCAGCGCCGCGTCGAGCGCGGCGGGGAGCTCCGGGCGATGCGTGCGGGCGCGTGGCGCAGGGTCGCTCCCGAGGATCGACGCCATCATCTGCGCGTCGTCTTCGCCGGCGAACGGCTTGGCGCCCGAGAACATGCGAT
>JAYVLW010000439.1:0-3459 GCA_043759315.1 Myxococcales bacterium | reverse complement strand
CGTGCAGACCAAGGGCAACGGCTGGGTGGTCACCGGCGACGGCGGGTTCATCGGTCGCTCGCCGGATGGCGTCTGGTTCTCCCGCGTGACGAGCGGCGTGGACGTCGACCTCGAGGGGATCGCGATCCTCGCGGATGGGCGGCTGATCGTCGTCGGGGATCGTGGCCAGGTGCTCCTCTCGGTGGACGAAGGTCGCACCTGGCGCGGTGTCCCGAACGAGCTCGGGCTCGTACACCTGTGGAGCGTGCGCAGGTTCGGCGGTGGGGTGCTGATCGGCGGTGACGACGGGCTGGTGGTGAAGCTCGCGCCTCCCGGCGATGCCACCTGGAGCGACCGGGTCAACATGTTCGGCGGCGCGAAGCCGCTCGACGAGGCGTTCGCGGTGGGACCGGAGAAGTTCATCGAGCGGGGGCTCGCCGTGTTCCTGGCGTCGGGGGCGGTGGTCGATGCCGAGGAGGAGGAGGGCGGGGACGATGACGACGAAGATGATGACGACGACGACGACGACGACGACGAGAACGACGACGACGACGACGACGACGGCGATGACGACGCCGAGGGCGATGGCGAGGCGTTCAGCGTTCTCGGCGAAGCAGGTGACGCGAACGACTTCGAGGACATCTACGGCGTGCCGTTTCCGACCGAGGCCGATCGGTTCTTCCACGCCGTGGACGGGAAAGACCCGTGGCGGACGTTCGACGAGCTGAGGCTCGATAACCCGCTACGACCCGACGTCGGCGAGCACAACCTGTTCGAGCTGATGGTGCGGCGGAACCAGGCGGCCTACCTCGGCACGGATCTCGTCGAAGCGTTCTGCGGTGTGTTCGGCATCGGCTCGCAGGGCAACGGCGACACCTATCACATGGAGATCTATCCGTGGGACGAGCAGCATCCGCGGCAGGTGCTTCACTTCGATCACGAGACACACTCGTTCTCGGGCGTGTTCTCCGATTCGCTCGACTCGCTCGTGTATCTGGCGGCCATCGTGAAGGCGGGCGAGGCGCGGACCATCTCCAAGCAGATGTACGAGTACGGCATCACGAAGCTGCGCGGCAAGTGCACGCCGACCTGGCACTTCTCGATCGAGGACAAGGACCCCGACTGGGTCAACTACGAGCCGAAGCGGCGCGACACCGAGTTCTTCTTCTACCGCTCGCGCTGGATCACCTCGTTGCTCAAGAACGACGGCGTCACCGACGTCAGCGATATCCCGCAGCTGTTCATGGCGGACTTCAACCAGGTGATCCCCGAGGATCAGCTGCCGGCGCGCTACGAGGCGTGCGAGAAGTTCATCCCGACCGCGCTCTACGCGATGTGGCGCGCATTCCTGTTCGACGAGCCGGAGCTCGACAAGTACCTCGAGATCGCCCGGCGGCATGCGGCGCGGCTCGTGCGCGATGCAGCGAAGCTGATCGATCGTCTGCGCGGCGGACACAACCGGCTCGGAACGATCACCGACGTGAAGGGCTGGCTCGCCGCATTCCGTGCGCTCGATCTGGATCCGCGGAGGGCGACACAGCGAGCGCTCGAGGCGGAGGCGAAGGCAAATCAGGACGCGGCGCGCGCCGCGGCCGTGGCGGCCGAGCTCGCGCGCACGCCCGAGCCCGCGTGGACCGAGCTCGCGTGGAAGTGGCTCGACGATGGCGTCGCGCACCGTGCGCTCGTCCAGCAGCTCGATGTCTCCGCCGTCGCGGAGCTCGGCGAGCTCTCGGACGACGAGCGCGCGGTGGCGCTGCCGCGCGTGGCGCAGCAGATGTCGCCGGCCCTCGAGGCCGTGCTGGTCGGCAGCCTGCTCCGCAACGACAACCTCGCGGGTGCGGTGGTCAAGGCCGCGAAGCCGCCGCCGCCCGACGGCGAAGGTGAGGACGAGGACGACGACGACACCTCGCCGGGCTGGGAGGCGATCGACGCCGCGCTCGCACCGATCTATGGCGGGGCCGAGCCGATGCATTGGGGCACCGTCCTTCCCTACAACCTCGGTGGCAACGATCCGATCCACGGCATCTCCTGTTACCCACGAAGCGAGCCGGTGCCGCACTGGCACTTCGTGACCTACGGCTTCACGGATCTGTTTCACAAGGAGACCGACGATCCCGAGGAGAGCGGGTTCGGGTTCGAGCTGACGTTCCGCCTCGCGCGCGTGGAGACCGACGAACAACCGCCGCCGTGGGCGCTCAACTTTCTGCAGAACCTCGGGCGCTACGTGTTCAGCACGGGGAATCGCTTCGCGGTCGGCCACAAGATGGGTCTCAACGGCCCGATCGCGCTCGGGCACGACACGCAGATCACGGCGATCTGCTTCTCCGATGATCCCGAGCTCGGAGAGATCACGTCCGAGTTCGGGAAGGCGCAGTTCGTCCAGATCGTCGGCATCACCGATGACGAATACCGGTTGATCCAGGAGTGGTCCACGCACGGTCTGATCGACATCCTCAGGAAGCGGCTGCCGCTCCTCGTCACGGATCTCTCGCGCACGTCGGTGCTCGGCGATCCCGAGATCGCCGCGGAGGCCGAGCTCCGTGTCGCCGCGGAGGGGTCCTCCGAGGACCTCACGTTCGCGGGGGAGCTCGCGTTTCACGTCGACGATGGGCGGGTGCGCATCGAGCTGGGCGCGCTGTACGCCGCCGTGCTCCCGCGCGCGATGCGAGGCCGGATCCGCCATGGGCGGCCGTACACGCTGCGGGGGCGTGATGCGACGATGCGGCTGCGCCCCGGGAGCCAGGTCGGCTATGCGATCGAGGACGACGAGCTCGTCCTCGAGGTCACGCAAGAGCTCGCGCGCGAGATGGAAGCGCAGCTGCGCGAGGCCCTCGCAGGTACCTACGACTTCGAGGCCTGGCCGGCGCTCGAGGTGGTCGTGACGCCGAGCTTCATCCGTGCACAGGACGGCACGGCCGCCGAGGTCAAGGGTGTCGCGGATCCCGTGCGCGCGGCGCAGCTGCTCGCGGAGGAGAACGCGCGGCTCGCCGCTCTCCCACAGGTGGAGGACGAGGAAGACGAAGACGACGACGACGCGGACGACGACGCGGAGGACGACGACGAGGAGGCGGGTCACTCGCCCGCGCCGCAGAAGGTGCTCGCGGCGCTTGCGATGACCACCCGCGCGTTGCGGCTCGCGCCCGATGACAGCGACGTCCAGTTCACGCACGCGATGCTGCTTCTCGACGTGGACAACATCGACGGGATGATCGCGGTGTTGCCGCGGTTCGTGCCGTCGGTGCGGGTCAACGTCGCGGTACGAGTCGGCAAGCGCGGTCACGCGCGGTTCGGCGAGCTCGTTGACATCGCGCTCGCCGAGGCGCTCCCCGACAAGATCCTGTCGAGCGGTGCGACCCCGGCGGGCGGCGCAACGGTGATGTCGTTCGGCGACGTCGCGCACGAGCTGTTCGGGGAGCTCGCCGATGCGATCGTGGAGCACGTGCCCGACCGGCTCGCCGCGCTCGTGCCCCTGCTCCCCGA
>JAYVLW010000438.1:0-7031 GCA_043759315.1 Myxococcales bacterium | reverse complement strand
CGTCGCGCCGGCTACGACGGCAAGGGCCAGGTCCGGATCGATCCTGGGGCGGACGGCGTGGCGGAGCTCGCGCGGCTGCGTGGCGAGCCGGCGGTGATCGAAGAGGTGGTGGCCTACACGCGGGAGGTCTCCGTGATCCTCGCGCGGGGGATCTCCGGCGAGATCCGGATCTACCCGATCGCGGAGAACGTGCACCGCCGGCACATCCTCCACACCACGCGGGCGCCCGCGCCGATGCCCGCGCCCCAGCGCGCGAAGGCGGAGGCGATCTCGGTCACCATCGCCGAGGCGCTCGATCACGTCGGCGTCCTTGCGGTCGAGATGTTCGAGCTCGCGGACGGACGTCTGCTGGTCAACGAGCTCGCGCCGCGCACGCACAACAGCGGCCACTACACGTACGGCGCGTGCGCGACCTCGCAGTTCGAGCAGCACATCCGCGCGGTCTGCGGCCTGCCGCTCGGCGACCCGCGCGCCTTGACAGGCGCCGTGATGGTCAACTTGATCGGCGACCTGTGGAGCAAGGGCGCACCGCCCTGGCACTACGTCCTCGCGCGGCCCGAGGCGCGCCTCCACCTCTACGGTAAGGACGCTCCGGCCCCCGGTCGGAAGATGGGGCACGTCGTCCTGCTCGACGACGACACGGATCGGGCGCTGGGCAACGCAGAGGCCCTGATCGCGCAGCTAACCCCGCGAACGTGATAGGTTTGCGACCAGGGAATGGCGACCCTGGTCTATTCGGACGTCGACGGCGTCGATCGATCGTTCGCGCTCGCGAGCGAGCCGGTGATGGTCGGCCGTGGTCCCGAGTGCGGGATCCGTAGTCAGGACCCGCGCGTGTCGCGGTTGCACGCGCGGTTCTACGTCGATCAGGGCGCGCTGTGGGTCGAGGACCTCGGCAGCTCGAACGGGATCTTCGTCGGGCCGAACAAGGTCCAGTGCGCGCCGGTGCCGACGGGCGAGATCATCCTCGTCGGCAGCCTGATGATCCGGTTGCTCCCCGCGAGCGGCACGTTGCCTCCGCCGATGGGGCTGCACGGCACCCTCGCGACCTGGCTCGATCTCGAGCGCAAGACGCGCGCCGCCGTCGAGGAAGAGCGCGATGCATTCGCGCAGCGCGTGGGTCAGCTGCACCAGCAGATCGAGCTGATGAAGACGTCGCCGACGGTGCCGCCCGGGACGACGATCCCGCAGATGCCCGTGCTGATCGACGCAGAGGCGATCCGCCTGCGCGACGAGGCCGAGGCGCGCGCCGCGATGCTCGAGCAGGCGCTCAAGGCAGTCCAGGACGAGCTCGAGGCGCTGCGCGAGGTCGGGCGGCGCAACAGTCGTCACAGCATGCGCGAGCAGCCGAGCAACGACGACATGGCCGAGCTCGTCGAGCTCCGGGACAAGGTCGCCGGCCTCGAACGCGAGCTCGCGGATCGCGCGGACTGGTCGACGAACGTCGGGAACGAGTCGTCGAAGCTGCAAGGCGAGGTCCAGCGCCTGCAGAACGCGCTCCACGAGGCGCAGTCCGCACAGTCGACGGCAGAGCACGCGCATGGCGAGCTCGCGCGCGAGGCGAAGGAGCTGCGCGATCAGCTCGACCTGGTGCGGCGGAGCAGCGCGGCGGAGATCGAGATCGCGAAGCTCGAAGCGGCGAAGTCGCGCGACGCGAAGATGATCGCGGAGACGTCGGTCGGCATGGCGGCGGCGGAGAAGCTCGCCGAGGCCGACCTGGTGATCACGAAGCTCGAGCGCCAGGTCGAGGAGCTCAAGGCGGCGCAGGCAGGCCCGGATGCCCGCTCGCAGCAGCTCGCGGATCAGATCGCCGGCTTGATCGCGAAGGCCGAGAAGGTCGAGAAGGAGCTGGCGAGCGCGCAGATCCGCGCCCAGGGTGCCGAGCGCAACCTCTCGGGTGCCAACGCCGCCGCCGCGAAGGCGGAGAGCCGCGCGGCGCAGCTCGAGCAGAAGGTCACCGACGCCGACGAACGGGTGAAGTCCGCCGAGCACGACGTCGCGAAGGCCCTCGAGCGCGTCGCCCAGCTCGAGACCCGGCTCGGCGCCGGTGATGCCCCGCTGCAGGCAGCGGAGCAGCGCGCCGCGAAGATCGCCGCCGAGCTCGTCGAGATGACCGCGCAGTTCGAGGTCCGTCGCGACCGCCTCGTCGAGATCGAGAAGGCGCTCGCCGCGGCCGATGACGTCATCAAGGCATCCGAGGCGAAGGCAACCGAGGCGAAGGGCGAGATCGAGAACCTGACCGCGAAGGTCAGCGTGGCCGAGCAGCGTGCGGCCGAGCTGCAGGGCAAGATCGACCAGCTCGCGTCGGCGGACTCCGCCATCGCCGCGGCCAAGCAGCAGCGCGACGATGCCGCCGCCAAGGCTCATGCCTCCGACAAGCGCGTCGGTGAGTCCGAGCGGCGCGCGATCGATGCGGAGCAGCGCGCGAGTGCTGCCGACACCATGGCCAAGGCGATGGCGAAGGACGTCGCCGAGGCGCTGCGCCGCGCTGCCGACGCCGATACGCGCGCGAAGTCGGTGCATCGCGAGCTCGCCGATGCGAACCGCCGAGCCGAGGAAGGCACCGCCAAGGCGGCCGAGGCGAGCGCGCTCATCGAGGCCGCGGAGAAGCGTGCGACCGAGGTCGAGGCCGCGGCGGCGGTCGCTCACAAGGCGCTCGCGGACCGGCTCGAGGCCACCACGAAGGAGCTCACCGCGAAGCTCGACACGTCGACGAAGGAGCTGACGGTCAAGCTCGAAGCCACGCAGCGCGAGCTGTCGGCGGAGCGCTCGGGGTTGCTCGCGCTCGTCGATCGCAAGACCGCTCTCGAGCGCGAGGTCGCCGAAGCTCGGGCCCAGGCGCCGCTGCTGCAGAAGCGCGCCGAGCAGGCGGAGGCGAAGCTCGCCGAGGCCGATGCGCAGATCGAGACGCTCCAGGAGCGGATCACCGACCTCGAGAGCGGCATGGCCGTGAACGAGACGTCGGCGCAGGCCTCGCGGGACGAAGCGATCGCATCGGTCGCGGCCGTCGAGGCGAAGATCGCACGGCTCACCGACGCGGCGTCCAAGCATGCCGAGGTCGTCGAAGGACTGCGTGCACGCGTCGCCGAGCTCGAGAGCCTCGTCGAGGAAGCTACCCGCGGACGCTCGGTCGCGGAGGCCGCGCTCGAGCAAGCGCGGACCGAGATCGGGAACCTCGTCCGCGCGGGCGAAGATCGCGCCGGGGTCAGCGCGGACGAGCAAGAGCGCCTCGAATCCGCGCTCGCGCGGGCAGGGGAGGCGGAACGGAAGATCGATGCGCTGTCGGCCCGCGCCGAGGCCGCGGACCTCGCGATCGGTCGCGCGGGCGCCTTGCAGCGGCAGCTCGACGAGGCCCTGTCGAAGCTCGCGTGGCTCGAGCGCGATGCCGCCACCGCGAAGAGCCGCGAAGCGAAGTCGAGCGACGCGGACGCACTGATCGCCGACAAGCTCGCCTCCGCCGACAGCCGCACGAAGGAAGCCGATGCGCGCGCGCGCGACGCGGAGCAACGGGCGCGTGACTACGAGACGCGCGTCCGCGATGCCGAGCAGCACGCGCAGAGTGCGCGCGAAGAGATCGCGGAGGCGCTCGAGAGGATCAAGGACGCCGAGCTCCGAGCGGCCCGTGCCGAAGAAGCAGCGCGGGCGACCGCGGGCAGCGCCGATGACAGCGCGAAGGTGTCCACGCTCGAGCAGAAGCTACAGGCGGCGCAGGCGAAGCTGGTGGCACTCCAGAAGGAGGTCGATGCGGCCGAGAACGTGCGCTCGTTCGCGGCCGAGACCGAGCGCGAGATCGCGCAGTTCCAGCGCGACCTCAAGGACGTGCGCGCGAAGCTGACGCAGATGACGCTCGAGCGCGATCGCCTGGCCTCCGAGCTCAAGGATGCGCGTCACGACGAGGACACCACCAACCGCGCGATGCCGGTGGTCAAGAACGAGCCGAAGCGTGCGCCACACTACGACGGCGAGGTCACGGCGCAGGTGGACGTCTCGAAGTTCGAAGAGATGATCACCAAGTCCGCCGAGCTCGCCACCAAGGTCAAGACGCTCGAGAAGGAAGATGCCGCGCTGCGTGTCCAGCTCGCGGATGCCGAGCAGCGGCTGCGTCAGGCGATCGACGGTGGCGACGATGACGAGGCCGAGTCCACCCGCACCGGATCGCAGCTGCCGATCGCCCTGGCCGAGCACATCAGCATCCTCGAAGAGTCGATCGATTCGCTGCGCTCGAACATGCGCGCCGCAAGCGACGAGACCGCCATGATGGAGCAGACCGGATCGGTGGCGACGGTCGCGGAGGCGATCAGCGCGTCCGCGGAGCACATCGAGCGCGCCCGCACCGCGATCAAGGCGCTGCAGGCCGCGATCGGGATGTGACCGAGAGCCGCCTCGTCCGCTACTTCGCGGCCACGTGCGCCGCGAGGAAGGTCAACGACTCCGGCAGCCGCGGGGTCCAGAACGAGAAGTCGTGGCGGCCGGGGCCCATGAAGTACGTGTGGTCGATGTTCTTGGCCAGCAGCAGGTCGTGCAGGTACTGCATCCCGTTGTTCAGCCGGAACACGTCCTCGGTGCCGCAGTCCATGTACAGCGCCAGCTCTCCTGGCTTCAGGTCGGCGACCAGCGTCGCGGGATCGTGGGCTCGCCAGGTCCCGATGTCGCTACCGAACAACAGCTTCAGCCACTTCACGAACATGTCGCCGGCTTCGGTGGGGATCTGGTCGATCAGCTCGACCTTGCCGGCCTCGTAGGGGAAGGGGCCGCGGTAGAGGAGTGCATCGACGCCCGAGTGGCTGACCGCCGCCGCGTAGAGGTCCTTGTGACGCAGCCCGAGCTGGAGCGCGCCGAACCCGCCCATCGAGAGCCCGGCGATCGCGCGGCTCGTACGCTTCGCGATCGTGCGGTATGTCGTGTCGGTCCACGCGACCAGATCCTTCGTGATCCACGTCTCGTACCTCGGCGTCTTGACGCAGGTCTCCTTGGGCGGCTGGCTGGGGATGAACAGACCCGTGCCATCTCGAAGACACGCCTGGTAGTCCATCGGGGTGACCGCATCCGTGTAGAACGAGTTGTCCCCGTCGGGCATCACGATGATCGCCTGCACGCCAAGGCGATCCGCGACCTTGTCGAGCTCGCCGCCCTTCGTCCAGTTGGTCTCGTCACCGCCGAGGCCGTGGAGGAAGTAGTAGACCGGCCAGCGCCGTGCCGGAGCAGCGTCGTAACCGGCGGGCAGGTAGACCACCACGGACTTCGTCACCCCGAGCGCCTCGCTCGCGACGTGCTCGGTGACGACCGTGCCGTGCCCACCCGTCGGGGTGGGCGCGAGCGGGCTGGCCGACGTCGGCGCGGTGGGGGGTGGGCTGCCGGACGAGCAGGCCGCCAGCACGAGGGCCGCGCAGGCGCGCATCATCGCATCACCGGGAGGATGGTGACCGCCTGGATCGTCGTCGCGTGGAACGAGAGCGCGAGCCGGACCAGCCGCGCGGCCTCGGAGGCCACCAGCGGATCCATCGTACCCAGCGCCGCGAGGGCATCCTCGACCTTGAGGCCGAACGGAGCCTGGACACCGCCGAAGCTGACCAGGAAGTCGCGCAGGGTCGCCGCGGGAGGATAGATCTCGAGGCCGGTCTTGTTGTCGAGCTTCGCGAGCGTGCGCGCCTCGGCGAGCGCTGCGTCGAGACCGCCGATCTCGTCGACGAGTCCGAGCTCCTTCGCCTTGACGCCGGTCCACACGCGGCCCTGCGCGAGCGGCTGGATGTCCTCCGGCTTCTTGTTGCGACCGGCGGCCACGCGGCCGACGAACACCTTGTAGACCTCCTCCATCGAGCTCTGGATCACCGCCTTCTCCTCGGCGTTCCAGGGCGCGAGCGACGCCATCATCGTCGCCCGCTTGCCGCGGCCGATCGGGAACGTGGTGACGCCGAGCTTCGCGAGCGCACCACCCGGGGCGATCTTTCCGCCGACGACGCCGATCGATCCGGTGAGCGTATCCGCCTCGGCGAAGATCTTGTTCGCGTTGCTCGCGATGTAGTAGCCGCCACTCGCCGCGACGTCGCTCATCGACACGACCACGGGCTTCGCCGCCTTGAGCTCGGTGACCGCCTGCCAGATCAGCTCGGAAGCCTGGGCGCTGCCGCCGCCGGAGTCGATGCGGAGCACCACTGCCTTGACGCTGTCGTCGACGCGGAGCGCACGCAACGCCGAGACCATCGTGTGCGATGCGATCTGCTGGCGCGCCCCGAGGACGCCGTCACCGCCGCCATCGACGATGTCGCCGATCGCGTAGACCACCGCGACGTGATCTCCGAGCGGCTTCTCGGGCGGCATGGCGCCGACGAACCGCGCGAGCTTGAGCATGGTCTGCAGCTGGTCCTTGCCATCGGGCTCGACCTCGAGCTTCGTCCACGGACCGGCAACGGTCTTGTCACGGAACGCCTCGAACGCGGTCACCTCGTCGACGAGCTTCGCGGTCTTCGCTTGCTCCGACGGGAACAGCGCCCGATCGATGAGGCTCTTCACTGTCGCGGCATCGAGCTTCCGCTCGGCGGCGATCACCTCGACCATCGTCTGGTACCGGCGATCGAGGATCGCGCCGAGCGTCTCCTGCATCTCGGGCGACGGCGCCTCGCGGGTCAGCGGCTCGGCCGCGCCCTTGTAGGCGCCGACGTGCAGGAAGTCCGCGGTCACGCCGAGCTTGTCGAGCAGGCCCTTGACGTGGATCGGCATCGCCGCCGGTCCCGTGATCGCGATCTGGCCGAGCGGTGCGATGCCGATCTGGTCGCATGCGGCGAGCACGAGGTACGTCGCGTTCGACGCGTCCTCCGTGTGGCACGCGAGCTTCTTCCCGGCTGCGCGGAAGTCGTGCATCGCGGCGCGCAGCTCGACCACGTCGGGCAGGCTGATCTCGACCCCCGCCACGCGCAGCACCAGGCCGGTGAGCTTGTCGTTCTGCGCCAGCGCTCGCAGGCGGTCGATCGCGGTGCGCAGCTCGGTGCCGCGTCCACCACCCGTCAGCGAGAACGCCTCGCGCTCGACGATGC
>JAYVLW010000437.1:0-2585 GCA_043759315.1 Myxococcales bacterium | reverse complement strand
CGATCGCGGGGCCCTACGACGCCCGTGGCCCTGGCAACACCCCGAGCCGGCAACGCGTGTTCGTGTGCACGCCAACCGATCCGGCTCGCGAGGCGGCATGCGCGCAAACGATCTTCACGCGACTCGCACGGCGCGCGTACCGCGGCGTAGTCACACCGGGTCAGCTGCAGATGCTCATGGGCTTCTACGAGCGCGAGCGCGCGGCGCGTGGCAGCTTCGAGGAGGGCATCGAGTTCGGACTCCGCCGCCTCCTGGCGAGCCCCGAGTTTCTCTACCGTCTCGAACAGGATCCGCCGCAGGCGACGGCCACAACCCTTGGGCAGCCTTACCGGATCAGCGGCCTCGAGCTGGCGTCGCGCGTGTCGTTTTTTCTGTGGAGCAGCATTCCTGACGACAAACTGCTCGATGCGGCCACGAGTGGCGCGCTCGCGACGCGGACCGGACTCGAGGCCCAGGTTCGCCGCATGCTGGCCGATCCCCGGTCGGCCACGCTGACCGAGAACTTCGGCGCGCAGTGGCTGCTCACCAGGAACCTGGCCACGTCGCGGCCCGGTGAGACCTATGCGCTGGCGTTCGACGAGACACTGCGGCGGAGCATGCAGCGGGAGACCGAGCTGCTGCTCGACAGCGTCGTTCGGGAGAACCGTGGCGTGCTCGAACTGCTGACGGCCGACTACACGTTCCTCAACGACCGGCTCGCCCAGCACTACGGCATTCCCAACGTCCAGGGCGCGCACTTCCGTCGCGTCTCGCTCCCCGCCGACAGTCCGCGCCGGGGTCTGCTCGGCCACGGGAGCATCCTGACCGTCACGTCGCCGGCGATCCGCACCTCGCCGGTGATTCGCGGCAAGTGGATTCTCAACAACGTGCTGGGCGCCCCGCCGCCCGATCCCCCGCCAGACGTCCCGGCCCTGTCGGATCGGCGCACGCAAGGGAAGCTGCAGACGATGCGCGAGCGGATGGCGCAGCATCGAGCGAATGCCGTGTGTGCGAGCTGCCACAGCATGATCGACCCGGCGGGCTTCGCCCTCGAGCACTTCGACGCGATCGGCCGGTGGCGGACGGTGGACGAGTCGTTCAATGCCATTGACGCGTCCGGCGCGCTGCCCGATGGATCGACCTTCAACGGCGTCGCGGACCTGCGCGCTGCGCTCACGCGGCACCCCGATCGCTTCGCGTTCACCGTCACCGAGAAGCTGATGTCCTATGCGCTCGGCCGGGGCGTCGACTACTCCGACATGCCGGCCATCCGAGAGATCCTGCGTGATGCGGCCCCTGGTGGCTACCGCATGCAGGCGCTGCTCCTGGGTATCGTGCAGAGCTATCCGTTCCAGTACCGCCGCACCGAGAAGACGACCGCGGGGCAGGCCACGGCCGCGGCCTCGCGCTGAGGAGCCCATCTGATGTTCATCACCAAGCTGTCGCTCGATCGTCGGACCTTCCTCAGAGGCGCGGGCGCCACGGTCGCACTGCCGTTTCTCGATGCGATGATGCCGGCCCTCTCGGCCGCGCCGGCTGCGGCGGCGCCGGTTCGGCTCGGGTTCGTCTACGTGCCAAATGGCATGTACCTCCCGAGCTTCCATCCCGAGGGACCCGGCGGGACGACGTACGAGATGACGCCGATCCTGAGGCCGCTCGAGCCGCTGCGCGAGCACGCGGTCGTCGTCAGCGGCTTGAGCAATATGCCGGTTCTCGCCAACGATCAGGGTGGCGGCGTGCACACGCGCAACCACGCCGGCTGGTTGAGCGGAGTTCTTCCGAAGCGAACCGAAGGCGCCAACATCACGAGCGCAAAGACGGCCGATCAGTTCGCGGCAGACGTGCTCGGCGCGGATACACCGCTGCGGTCGCTCGAGCTGACGCTCGAGTCGAACTTCCAGGTCGGAAACTGCGAAGCGGGATACAGCTGCGCGTACTTGAACTCCACGTCGTGGCGATCGCCGAACTCCCCGCTCCCGCACGAGGGCGATCCGCGCGTCGTGTTCCAGCGGCTGTTCGGCGACGGAGGATCGGTTGCCGCGCGTCTCGAAGAGATGCAGAAGGACCGGAGCATCCTCGACTCGGTGCTCGAGAGCGTGGCGGACCTGAAGCGGCGGCTCGGCGTCGCCGACCGGGAGGTCATGAGCGACTATCTGGAATCGGTCCGCGAGGTCGAGCAGCGGATCCAGCGGGCCGAGCGAACCAATGCCACCTCGCCGCTGCCCTCGATCGAACAGCCGTCCGGCATTCCCGACGAGTACGATGCGCACGCGCGGTTGCTCATCGATCTGCTGCACCTGGCCTACCAGGGCGACGTCACCCGCGTGAGCTGCCTGCAGATCGGGCGGGAGCTGAGCGGCCGGACCTATCCCTGGATTGGCGTGCCCGAAGCGCACCACGGTGTGTCGCACCATCAGCGCGATCCGCACAACATCGCCCAGAAGACGAAGATCGACGCCTATAACATGTCGCTGTTCGTCACGTTGCTCGAGAAGCTGCGGGCCACACCCGAAGGCGAGGGCACGCTCCTGGATCACTCGCTCTTCCTGTACGGCGCCGGAATGGGCGATGGCGATCGGCACACGCCGCTCGATTTGCCCGTCGTG
>JAYVLW010000436.1:0-3098 GCA_043759315.1 Myxococcales bacterium | reverse complement strand
GTCGAGTCCGCCCCTGATGGCCTGATCGTGTGCGATCAAACCGGAACGATCCTCCTCGCCAACGCCGAGGCCTGCCGGATGTTTGGCTACGCGCGCGAGGAGCTCGTCGACCGGAAGATCGAGATGCTGGTCCCCCCTGGAGTGCGACCTCGCCACGATAGCTTCGTCGCCGCCTTCGTCGCCGCGCCGCGTCTCCGGCCGATGGGCTCGGGCGTCGAGCTCCACGGCAGCCGCAAGGATGGCACGCAGTTCCCCGTCGAGATCAGCCTGTCCCCGATCCAGACCGAGGCGGGCCTCCGGATCACCGCCGGCATCCGCGATATCTCCGAACGTCGGGCGCTCGAGAGCCAGACCCGGCGAGCAACCGCATACCTGACCTCCGCCGTGGACGCCGTCCAGGACGCGTTCGCGCTGTTCGACGAGAACGATTGCGTCGTGATGGTGAACAGCGCCGGCCGCCAGCTGCTGGGAAGTCACCTCGGGGGAAGCATCATCGGGAACCACTTCGGCGACGTCCTTGACGCCGCGCTGTCCTCGGGCGTGTTCGACTGCGGCGACGAGACCCGCGAAGCGCTTCGACAGCGATGGCTCGCCTATCACCGGAGCCCCTCCGGCACCCTCGACCTGCGCACGGCAACCGGTCGCCGCCTCCGCGTCACCGAGAGCAAGACCGCGGAGCAGGGCACGGTCGCGATGATCGCGGACGTCACGAGCGACATGGAGCACGCCGCCGAGCTGTCGGCGGCACGCGAGGTGGCCGAGGCCGCGAGCGCGGCGAAGAGCGAGTTTCTGTCCTCGATGAGCCACGAGCTGCGCACTCCGCTCAACTCGATCCTCGGGTTCGCGCAGCTGCTCGAGCGCGATCGCAAGAACCCACTCGACCCACGCCAGCTCGAGCGCCTCCAGTACGTGATGCGCGGCGGCGAGCACCTCCTCAAGCTGATCGATGACGTGCTCGATCTCGCGAAGATCGAGGCCGGCGGCGTGACCATCTCGCTCGAGCCCGTGGGCCTGCCCGACGTGCTCGGCGAGGTCGTCCACACGCTCGAGCCGATGGCCGCGCGTGCACAGATCAAGATCGCCACGCAGGGCCCTGACCGGATGCCGCAGATCACGGCGGATCGCACGCGCCTCGCGCAGATCCTGATGAACTTCGGCTCGAACGCGATCAAGTACGGCCGCCCGGGCGGTGAGCTGAGCTTTCGGGTCGAGCCGAGGGCCTCGGTGGTGCGGGTCACCGTGGTCGACAACGGCATCGGCATTCCCGAGGGCAAGCGCCACAAGATCTTCGAGCCGTTTCAGCGCGCGGGGCAGGAGTCCGGACCGATCGAGGGTACGGGCATCGGCCTCACGATCAGCAAGCGCCTCGCGGAGATGATGCAAGGTGCCGTGGGCTTCGCCAGCACCGAGGGCGTCGGCAGCGAGTTCTGGATCGAGGTCCCCGTGCATCGGGCGGCCACCGTGCAGCTCGACCCTCCGGACGTGAAGGACCGGAGCCCGTCGTCGCTCGCGACGGGAACAGCGCGGCACACCGTGGTCTACGTCGAGGACAACCCATCGAACATCGCGTTCATGCGCGACCTGATGACGGACCTTCCGGGAGTGGAGCTCCTCACAGCCCCGACCGCGGAGATCGGACTCGAGCTGATCCGCGCGCGCGTGCCGAGGCTCGTGATCATGGACATCAACCTGCCGGGGATGAGTGGCTTCGACGCCCTCGACCGTCTCCGGACGTGGCCGGACACGAAGCACATCCCGGTGATCGGGCTGTCGGCCGCAGCGCTCGCGCGGGACACGCTGCGGGCGAAGGACGCCGGCTTCGATCGCTACCTGACGAAGCCCGTCAAGGTCGCCGAGTTGACGCGCGCGCTCGAAGAGCTCCTCGTCGACGAGCCGTAGCTACCAGGCGACGTAGCGCGCGAAGTCGAGCGCCGTCACGATCCCGACCGGCTCGCGGTCCTCGCACACGATCACGCGCCGCACGTCGAGCCGAGCGACGTGACCCGCGGCGCGCGACAGCCGCGTGTCGGCGGGGAGGCAGACCAGCGCCGGATCGTGGAGGAGCTCGATCGGCGTCGAGCGAGGCAGGTCGCGCGCTGCCAGCGCCTCGGCCTGAGAGAACACCCCGAGCAGGTGCCCATCGTCGACGACGAGCAGCGCCTCCACCCGGAGGCGGTCGAGCAGCTCGACGGCGCTGCCGAGCGGCGCGCGAGGTGCCAGCGTCACGAGGGGCCGCGCCATGATCGTCGACAGCGGCGCGGCGGCCCGGGAATCGTAGACGGCGGCGGCGATATCGACGGCGCCGATCACGCCGACCAGGGCCTCGCCATCGGTGACGAACACGCGGTGGATCGCGTGGGACGACATCACGCGCGCGGCGTCACGCACCGTGGCCGTGCGAGGGATCGACTGTGGATCAGCCGTCATCACCTCCGCGGCGGTGCGGCGGGGCAACGGCATCACCGGGCTCGTGCCGCGGCGACCGGCCTGGAGCGCGCCCAGCGCGATCAGATCCGTGCGCGTGACGACGCCGATCAGCCGACCGCGCGCGTCGAGCACCGGAACACCGGAGATCCGGCGTGCGTGCATGGTGGCCGCGATCTCGGAGATCGGCGTCGCGGCCACCGCGGTCTCCAGCGTCCGGGCCATGTAGACCGTGACCGGCCGGTCGAACGGTGTGACGACCGGCGCGAAGCCGAGGTTGGAGGACGTGTCCGCGGTGGGCTGCATCTCAGGCGCTCCGCGCGATGGAGGATTCACGACCCTTCGCACAGTCGATACAGATCGCGGTCTCGGGAAGGGCGTCGAGGCGGGCAGCGCTGATCGAGGATCCGCAGTCGGTACAGGTCCCGTACGTTCCCAGGTTGAGACGATCCACGGCCTCGCCGACCGCCACGATCGCGCGCATGTCGCTGTCACCGAGCGAGCTGAGGACCTCGGCATCCCAGTCCTCCGTCGCCCGCTCGACAAGCTCTGGATCCCGCATGGCCAGCTCCTCCTCGACCCTGGCGAGCTCGTCGCGATAGCGGGTCAGGAGCTCGCGCCGCCGGAGGATGAGCCGCTGTCGGATCGCATCGTGCGTGGGCATGGCATCCTGA
>JAYVLW010000435.1:0-2934 GCA_043759315.1 Myxococcales bacterium | reverse complement strand
GTCGCCTCGCGGACGTCGAACATCTACGCTGCACCGCCGCCGGCCGCGATGGCCGACACGTCGCCGTCGACAAGCCCGAACGATGCCCCGCCGTATCCGACGCGGAAGAGCTCGGAGGTGGACGTCGCGACGAGGATCCGGACCATCATGCGGGCCGGCGATACCACGCGACCGGCACTACTTGTAGTCGGGCTCCACGATCTTGACGTCCTTGATCCCGGCCTCGGCGAACGCCTTGTCGAGGTGCGCCTTGTCGCCGAGCGCGACGACGACCTCGTTGGCCGGATCGAGCTCGGTCTTGATCAGGGCGCGGATCTGCGCTGGCGACACCGCCGCGATCTGCTGGAGTAGCGTGTTGTAGTAGTTCGGCGGCAGGTTGTGCTGCGCGATGAACGCGAGCCGCGCGGCGAGCTCGCCGGTCACCGTCGACTCGCCGAGCATCGTGCCGATCAGCTTCCGGCGCGCGCGCACGAAGTCCTCGTTGAACGCTTCGTCGCCCTTGCGCATGTCATCGAGGCTGTCGCGGATCGCCTTGATCGATTCGCCGGCGCGCTCCGCGTCCATCGTGCCGCCGATCACCGCGCCACCGCGCATCAGGTACGAGCTCGGGCCGATCTTCGCCTGGCGGGCGAAGTACAGGCCGTAGGTCGAGCCTCGCTTGAACCGGACGTTCTCGGCGCGGATGTTCATCATCTCGCTGAGCACGCGGCGTGCACCTTCCTGGCCGTCGACGCCCGCGGGCGCAGGGTAGCCGATCGTCACGGTGAGCTGCTGGTCCTCCTTGCTCTTCTTGACGCCGACGTACACGGGGCCCGTGCGCTTGTACGGCTTGGTGTCCACGGGCTTGTCGATGGTGCCCTTGTCCATGCCGCCGAACGTGCCGCGCACGAGGCTCTCGGCCTTCTTCGGATCGAAGCTGCCGACGAGGATCAGCGTCGCGTTTCCCGCGCGGAAGTGCTTGTTGCGGTAGCTGTCGAGCGAGTCCTTGTGGATCTTGCTCGCGAACTCCGGCGTGAGGATCGCGGTCTTCGTGTAGGCGTGATCCGGGCCGTAGATCGCGGTCACGACCTGGCGGATGTACTCGTTCAGCTCCTGCGTGGAGTGCAGCTTCCACTCCTCCTTCGTGCGCTTCTGCCAGCTCTCGATCTCCTCCTGATGGTACTCGCCGGCGACCAGCATGCGCTCGAGGCCCTTGACCATCACGTCGAGGTAGATGTTCACACCGTGCGTGCCGCAGAACGTGGCGTCGTCGCTCGAGCCGCACCGGATCTGGATGCCGGTGCGCGAGAACACGTCGGTGTTCTGGGCCATCTGCGGATCCATGTCGCCGACGCGCTGGATGAAGTTCGCCGCCGAGTTCGCGAGCGCCGGGTTATCCGGGGTGGCTGCGTCGCCGGTGTTCTTGAGGATGAGCTGCGCGGTGACCACGGGCATCGCGTTGATCGGCAGCAGGACCACGTCCATGCCGTTGCCGAGCTTGAACCGTGTCGCCGCGTTGAGTCCCTTGAGCTCCGCGGTGACCTTGAGCGGGCGCTTCGCCTCGGCCGGGTCCACGGCCGCGTTGACGATCGCCTGATCGGTGTTCGGCTTGAACTTGACCTTCGAGCGGGTGTCGCCCTTGAGCGCCGCTGCGTTCGGCTTGACGACGATGATGCCGGCCTTGTCCCAGTCGAGCGCCTTCTTGACGGCGCTGCCGACGCGGCTGTTGTCAAACTTGTCGATCTTGTCCAGCGCGTGGAACATGTACATCTCGGTCGAGTTGAAATCCATCTCGCGATCGTGCTGGACCATCTCGCCGATCTTCAGCGTGCGACTCGGGAGCGCCTCGAGGCCGGCGATGAATGATGCCTTCTCGCGGTTCTTCGACTCTTCCATCTGCAGGTAGTCGCCTCCGTCCCAGCCTCGGTAGGCCGACTTCGCCGCTTTCTGCGCGAACTCGAGCGCTTCGTCGAGCTTGCCCATGCTCTTCAGCTCGATGCGCAAGAGGAACAGCGGGGCGAGCTCTCCGCCGAGGATCGCGGGCTCCACCTTGTAGGCGAAGCCGTACTCCTCGGCCGCGTTCGCCGTCCGGATCAACGTGCTGAAGATGCCGAACCGCGCGGCCTCGCCCTCGGGGGTGTTACCGGCGGGCAGCGACCATCCGATCCACACGCTCGGGCGCTCGACGTCTGCCTCGATCTCGATCCGCTGCTTCTTGACCGTGAACGGCTTCACTTCCACACGCGGCGCGGCCGCGCGCTTCGGGATCTTGCCGAACCACTTCTGGACGAGCTCGACCGTCTTTTCGACATCGACGCCGCCCGCGATGATCAACGTCGCGCGCTCGGGCGCGTAGTAGTTCTTCATGAAGTCGCACGCGTCCTTGAGCTGCGCGCTGGCGATCTGGACGTCGTCGCCGCCGATCATGCGCGAATACGCGTGACCGTCGGGGTACATCGCCTGCTCGACGAGCTGCGCGATGTAGTCCTCGGCGCTCGATCCGGCGCGGATCTCGTTGCGCACGACCTCCCGCTCGCGCTCGAATTCGGAGACCGGCACCGTCGAGCAGCCGAACGCCGGCGCCTCGGGTGTGCCCGCGATATCCGCCGCGTAGAACATGCGCATCGCCTCGATCTTCAGCATCGAGTCGAGGTTCTCCTCGCGCACCGTGGTCCAGTAGTGCGTCATGTCCCAGTTCGTGAACGCGTTCACGAACGTCGCCATGTCGAGCAGCGTCTGGAAGATCGGCGGCGTGTTCGGCCCATCCGGCCGGGTCTGGAACATCAGGTGCTCGACGAGGTGAGCGAGGCCCGCCTTGCCCTGCGGATCTTCGCGGGATCCGACCTCGTAGTGCATGTCGACCTCGACGAGCTCCGTCGACGCGTCGGGCATGATCACGAACCGCAGGCCGTTCGACGTCAGCACGCCGCGGCGCTCGGCGCTCTTGAACGCGAA
>JAYVLW010000434.1:0-5286 GCA_043759315.1 Myxococcales bacterium | reverse complement strand
GTGGGCTCCTGCCCGTAG
The DNA here is from genome assembly GCA_043759315.1 of Myxococcales bacterium. Classification (GTDB taxonomy): domain Bacteria; phylum Myxococcota_A; class Polyangia; order Haliangiales; family Haliangiaceae; genus JABFXX01. Next base: position 5,268 of record JAYVLW010000434.1, on the reverse strand, counting down.
CTCGTCGGTAGCTCGATCGAGTGCATCAGAGCGATCTCGGAGCCATCAGCTCCGAGATCCACGGCGAGATCGACCGCGTGGCGCGAGCTCTCGGAGAAGTCGATCGGGCACAGGATGCTCTTGAACGGACCATCCTCGACGCGCGGTCGCGCCACCAGCACCGAGCACGGCGCGTGACGGACGACCTGCTCGGCGATCGACCCGAGGAGCACCCGCGCGATGCCGGTTCGCCCGTGGGTGCCGACCACGACCAGGTCGAACAGGGGATCGCCGTGGAGGAGCGTCAAGATCCGGTCTCCCGGGCTCCCGTTCTGCAGCACCGAGGTGGCGCGGGCTCCGAGCTCGAGCGCGGTCGCGAGGGCCTCCGCGAGCCCGCGCGCGCCATCCTTCACCATCTGGTCGACCACATCCGCGGACAGCATCCAGGCCTCGCCCGCGTACGCGAGCGGTGGCACGAACCAGCTGTGTGTGATCACGAGCTCCGCATCGCTGCCCTTCGCGAGCTGGACCGCGGTGCGGAGGGCCTGCTCCGAGCCAGCCGAGAAGTCGATCGGGCAGAGGATCTTGCGGAGGCGCATGCACTGCGGAGTTGCAACGCCCCGGCCAGCGTGGGGGTCGCATCGCCGGGGTCATTCGCGCACGAGCTGCGCCGACGGGCCGACTCGCGCAGATCCTGCGGGGGTCATTTGAGATCGTCGTAGCCGCCGCCGTTGACGACCCGCTGGTATCCGGCCTCCTCGAGGATCTTCTTGGCCTTGGCGGCGCGTGAGCCGGCGGCGCAATACAAGACGATCCCGCGCGACTTGTCGCCGCCCACCAGCTTGTCGACGTCCGCCAGGTGATCACCGATCTCGGCCACGGCGATGTTCGTCGCGGCCGGGAGGTGTCCTCCGGCGAACTCGTCGGGAGTCCGCACGTCGATGACGACCGCACCCGACGCGATCAGCGCGCGCGCAGCCGCTGGATCCTTGCCCGCCGGGACGCTCGTGGTCGGCACGGGCGCGGGCGTCTCCGACGATCGCGAGCAGTTCGCGACCGAGATCATCAGGGTCAACAGTGCGGCGACGATGACGGCGATGAGGACGGGACGCATGCGCTGGATAGTTGCAGGCTTCAGGCCAGAAGTGGCGCGCTGCTTGCTTTCTCTCGATCGATGGCAAGTCCTCGAAAGATCCTGGTTGCCTACTGCACGCGATCCGGGTTCACGCGCAGCGTCGCACAGCGGATCGCGACGAAGTTGCGCGAGCAGGGCCACGAGGTCGACCTGGCGGATCTCGAGCTCTGCATCCGGCACCCCGAGCGATACGACATGGTCGTCCTCGGCTCCGGCGTGCGACGCGGAGAGCACCACGAGACGGTCGAGGCGTTCATCAAGGAGCACCGGGACATCCTGGCGGCGCTGCCCTGCGGCTTCTTCTCCGTCGACGAAGCCGCCTACCACAGCAGCGATGCTGACCCCGACGGGCACCTCGCACGGATGTTCGAGGCGCTCCACTGGACACCGAAGCATGCCGTGGCCGTCGCCGGCCGCATCGACTACCGCGAGCACGCGTGGCCGCGCCGCCTCGGGATGCGGATCCACAGCGCGCGCCTCGGCGCTCCCACGGATACCTCACATGACCACGTCCTGACCGACTGGACGCACGTCGACGCCTTCGCCGGCGCGCTGGCGGACGAGCTGCTCGCGCGGGTCGCCTGACTAGGAGTGCGGTGGAGCCTCGTGATCGAACGGCCCGCGGGGCGTGTACGTGTGAACGACCGGATCGAACACCCAGAGCGAGTCGCCGCGGTGCCCGGGCGGACGGTAGATCAGCGCGCCGGGGAGGAAAGTCACGCTGCCCGTGCGCACGATCCCATCCTCGCGGGTCTCGACCATCCCGGCGAACAGCGGATCGATGTCACCACCGAACCCGACCCGGTAGACGCCGACCCAGGTTCCCTGCTCGCGACGACCACCGGTCGTGAACGCGAGCACGATCGTGCGCTCGCCGAACACGGAGCCGGCGGCGAGCACCTCGAGCTCGTCGGCGCTCCCCTGACACGGATACCCCGCCGACGCCGCCAGCTCGATGCCCTCGGCGCTGGTCACCCGGATGCCGCCGGCGAGCGTCGCGACGATGGTCTCGCGGCCCGCGGACGGAGCGACGTCGGCGACGAGGCGCAGCGGAGGCTGGGCCTGGGCCGGACACTCGATGTCCTCCCCGAACCAGCCCGCTGCGCCCGGATCGGCGCTCGTGCTGACCCGCGCGCCCGGGAAGCCGTGCAACCACGGCAACGCCGGGACGTCCGCAACAGCGACGCCTATCAGCTGCATCACCGCGAGAGTCGCTACAAGCACCGGCTTCGTGGTCACGGTGAATCCGACTGCAACACCCAGCCCACGATGTCGCGCGACGACACGACGCCGACCAGCTCCTCCGTGGGAGACACGACCATCACGTGATGCGTGTCCTCCGACATCATCATCGTCGCGGCGTGCGCCACGGTCGCATACGCGGACAGATTGAACGCCAGGGGCATCATGACCTCCTCGGCGCAGCGCGCCTGGATGTCCTGTGGAAGCGATAGACCTTCACGCTCGCAGTTGATCGCTGCATGAACGTGCTCGACGATGTCGCTCTTCGTGACGATCCCGATCGGGCGATTCCGCTCGTCGACCACGGGAATACATCCGATGTGGTGCTCGAGCATCAGATTCACCACGACGCACACGTCGAGGTCCTTCCGGGCGCAGATCACGTCCCGGCTCATGATCTGGTGCAACGGCACAGCGCTCGCCGGGATGCGCGATAGCGCCCGCTCGGGGAGCTCCGGCAGGATCGGGATCGGCATCATCTCGGGTGCGGCTCCGCAACCACGATAGATCCGTCGGGTGGGGGTCTCGGTGTGCGGTCGCATGAGGTCCTCCTCATCGGTGATAACAGCAAGCCTCGCGCCACGCACAGCACGTCGGCGCGCCGGCGGATCGCGCAGCTTCTGCGCAACACGCCATCGAGATCGCAGCTCCTGCTGGATCGGTCAGATCCGGATCCGAGCACCTGCCGCCGGAACATCCACCAAGGGAAACCCTGCTCCTGCGAGCTGGGTGGCCAGGGCCGCGCGGGGGCCGTCCTCGCCGTGAACCAAGATGACCCGGCGCAGCGGACCACGTTCGCGAACATCCTCGGCATAGGCGACCAGCTCGGACTGATCCGCGTGCGCGCTGAGGCCGCCGAGGTTCACCACGTCGGCGTGGCGCGGCCGGAGCACGCCGAAGATCTTGACGTCACGGCGTAGCTCGACGAGCCGCCTGCCGAGCGTGTGCTCTGCCTGGAACCCGACGAGGACGATCGTGCTCCGCGAGTCCTCGATCGTCGCGCGCAGGTGATGCAGCACGCGCCCGCCTTCGCACATCCCGCTACCGGCGATGATGATCGAGGGTGCAGAGGACGCATCCAGCGCCTTCGAATCCTCGACGTCCGACAGTAGGTCAGGCCCGGGAAGTCGAACGGCGACGAGCTTCCGCGCAGCGAGGCGTGCAGCTCGCGCCGGAGGCATTCCGGATGCAGCCGGAACACATCGGTGACCTTGATCGCGAGCGGCGAATCGACATACACGGGCACCGGCGGGATCCGACCGGAGAGGCGCAGCTGGTGGAGCGCGTGGACGAGCTCCTGCGCGCGTTCGAGCGCGAAGGCGGGGATGATGACCTTCCCGCCGCGGCCGATGGTTCGCTGGATCGTCGAGGCGAGCGTTCCGATGGCGTCGCCGAGTGGCGGATGCAGCCGATCGCCGTACGTGCTCTCGATCATCAGGCAGTGGGCTCCCGAGACCACCTCGGGATCACGAAGGATCGGCAGGTCGCGCCGGCCGAGATCGCCGGTGAACACCAGGCGAGTGCGCGCGCCAGCGTCGTCGAGATCGAGCACGACGATCGCGCTTCCGAGCACGTGACCGGCATCGACGAAGGTCAGGGTCACACCCGACGCGATGACCTGGGTCCGGTGATATGGCAGCCCGACCATCAGCTCGATCGCGCCGATGGCGTCCTCCGACGAGTAGAGCGGCGTGACGGCCTCGATCTCGACGCCCCGCTCGATCAGCTTGTCGATGTGCCGCGCGTCCGCGACCTGGATCGCAGCGGAGTCCTCGAGCATCGGAACGCACAGGTCACGGGTCGCGGGCGTCGCGTAGATCGGGCCGCGATAGCCGCGCTGCCACAGGATCGGGAGCGCGCCAGAGTGATCGAGGTGCGCGTGCGATAGTACGACCGCGTCGAGCGCCGCGGGGTCGACGGGAATCGAGCGATTGCGCTCGAAGCTCTCCTTGCGACGACCCTGAAACAGCCCGCAATCGAGCAGGACCGTCGCGTGCTCGGTGCGCAGGAGGTACTTCGAACCGGTGACGGTGCCGGCACCGCCGATGAACTCGAGCTCGATCATGACCGGACTCCTTTCACGCGCCAGAGTACAGAGAGCAACGCGACCGCCGTCGCCACGAGGACGGAGGTCGCGGCAGGACGTGCGACCCGCAAGAGATCGTGCAGGCCCGGCAACAGTAACGCGATGGGCAGCCTCGCCCCCGCGACGAGCATCGCGCGCAGGCATCCACTGCAGAGCCTGCACGGACAGCGCCAGCGAAGATGTGTCCCGTTCGCGCAGACCGTGCGCGACCTCGTGGTCCGCGCGCGAAGCTTGCACCACGCAGCGGCCGAACTGCCGGCGCAGCCTGGCGCAACGCATGCAACCTCGGAGGACATGCTCAGGGAACCAGTTGCATCGGCCCGTGACATCAGCCGTCTGCTCGGCGAGGTCGAACCGCTGATCATCGCGCGGATCCTCGCGCTCGGACCCAGCGTCGACGAGCTCGACGAGGCGATCCGGGAGACCGAGGACGAGGGCGGGTTCGGCGAAGAGCCGCGCACGCCGTCCTCCCCTCGCGTCGCCAGTGTTCGCGCCGTCCTCGCGGAGCTCGTTCGCGATGATCTAGATGCTGCCACGGAGGAACTCCGATGACGCCCACGAACATCCTCGTCCCGGTCGACTTCAGCGCGCACTCCGAGCGCGCCCTCGACTACGCCTGCTCGCTCGCCGAGAAGCTCGGCGCGAAGCTCCACCTCGTTCATGCGATCGGCGCTGGGCTCCCGGAGCTGAGTGCCGTGCTCACCGACTCGATGGTCGCCACGCTGCGCGCCGGGAGTCTCGAGGAGCTCGAGAAGATCGCGAAGAAGCGTTCCGGCATCGCGACCTTCGGCAAGGTGACCGTCGAGCCCGGTGACGCGCGCGACGG
>JAYVLW010000433.1:0-2776 GCA_043759315.1 Myxococcales bacterium | reverse complement strand
GGTACGACCAGTTCATCGCCGAGGCGTCGGCCCTCTATCACATCCCGGTTCCGCTGATCCGCGCCGTCATCAAGGTCGAGAGCGACTACGACCCGCGCGTGGTCTCGGCCATGGACTGCAAGGGCCTCATGCAGGTGCACCCCGATGTCGAGCGGGACATGGGCGTGGTCGGCGACGTGTTCGATGCGCGCACGAACATCATGACGGGGACGCGCCTGTTGCGCTGGCTCGCGAATCGCGTCGATGGCGACCTGGTGCTCACGATCGCCGGCTATCACGCGGGCCTCGGCTCGCTCGCGAAGTTCGGCTACACGGTGCCGCCGTACACGTACACGCGCCAGTACCTGAAGATGGTCCTCGAGCGCTATTACCAGTACAAGGCCGACGACGCACGCCAGCGGACCCGGTGATGCTGCGGTTCACGGTGAGCGAGGTGGGGCACGCAGCGCTCCCCGCGGTGGATCTCGAGGGTGTGCGCATCGTGATCGGCGCGGCGGCAACGGCGCAGCTCCGGTTGCCCGCCGAGGTCGCGCACGCCGAGCACGCCGTGATCTCCGACGGCCGCTGGGTCGCGCTCGCGGCGCTCGAGGTGGATGGCGTCGCGCGCGCGTCGGGCGAGAGTGGGCCGATCGGCGCAGGCGTGACGCTGGCGTTCGGAGCGTTCCGCGTGACGATCGCGCCGGCGCCGGCGGGCAGCATCGCCGCGTTGCCCGCGCACACCGCGAGCCTCGCGCGCGAGCTCGTGCGCGGCATCCTGGGCGCGAACGCGGCGCCGACGTTCGTGGTCGAGGCCGGGCCCGTGCCCGGCGCGAAGCGCGCGCTGCCGCCGCCGGTCGCCACGCTCGTGATCGGCCGCGGCGACGAAGCGACATGGGTGATCCTCGACGAGGATCTCTCGCGCACCCACGCCGAGGTGCGCCGCGGCTGGGACGGCGTGACGATCACCGACCTCGGCTCGAAGAACGGCACCAAGCTCGACGGCGTGGCGATCACCGAGCCGACGCCGCTCGCCGATGGTATGGCCGTCGCGCTCGGCAAGGTGATCCTGCGGTTCACCGACCCCGCCGAGCGCCACCTGCGCGGTGCAGGCGGCACGAAGGCGGCGTCGCCGCGTGCGATCCGTGCGAGGCCGCTGGGCGTGGCTCCGGTGCGTGCGCCGTCGCCGTGGCCGTTCCTGATCGCGGTGACGATCGCCGGCGCCGCGGTGGCCGGCCTGGTCTGGGTGCTCGTCAGCTAGCGCGCGATCAATCGGGCGGGAACTGGTCGGGCGTCAGCTCCTGGTACACGACCTCACCGGAGGCGCCGTCGGCGGGCCACGGATTGTCGGAGGCGCTGTTCTCCGCGAAGGTGATCGGAAGCCGGGCGCGGATCTGCGAGTAGCCGCCCTGGACCGCGATGTTGATCAGAGAGTGCGGCTCGATGACCGAGTCGTGCTCGCGCACGAGGTACTGGGGATCCGGGAGCACTGGGAACTTGACGATCGGATCCGCGTCGCGCGGCGCGAAGATCCTCCACTGGTAGTTGCCACCGATCTCGGGCCGGAACCAGGTGAAGGTCGCGAGTACCGTGTTCGCGGTCGTGCCGGTCGCTTCCTCGGACCACGTGATCGCGTGTGCGAGTGGGTTGTAACGCGGCCGCGACAGGTAGCGGCGCAGCGTGGTCGCCGCGAAGTCGATGTCGGTGGTCGTGCTCGTCGATTCCCAGCGTGCGACGTGCTGTCGTCCGATCCCGAAACCGTCGTGCGGTGTCACCTCGGTCAACATGGTGGCCGCGGGAGGGAGCGGCATGTCGAAGTTGACGGTGCCTGCGCCACCGGCGAGCGGCGTGCTCGTGAACCCGAAGCCGGAGTTGATCGGTGCGAACCGTTCGTGGCCCTCGCCGACCAAGCGCTGCACGACATCCATCTGGCTCGAACCGGAGGGCGCGTTGCGGACCTCCACGGTCGAGCGTTCCATCAAGATGTACGGCGGGCGCAGCGTCACCGTGCTTCCGTCGCTTGCCGGAACGTCCTTCGCGAAGATGTAACGGAAGTTGGTACCGAACGCGACGACAAGCATGTCGGCGTGACCGCGACAGTCCCCGAGCTCGATGACGAGTGCGGTTCCGGCGGCGGCGCTGATGTTGTCGGAGCCGCAGGTCGATGAGAGCTGGTAGAAGCTCGCGCCAGGGTCGATGGGAATCGAGATCGTGAGGGTTGTCGTCGGATCGATACCGGCGACCGGGCCTAGATCGAGCACGAGGTCGTCGCCCGGCTCGACGTGCGCCCACGTGTAGAGGAAACGCGTCGACGGCCGTATGTCGATCAAGGTGACGTATCCCCCGGGAGCCATGTACGCGTTCGCTCTCCCGTCGATGCCGGTGCGCGTGGCGAGCACGAGACTTCCATCCGCGTTCTGGAAGAACACCGGGTGGTTCTCCAGGACGTCGCCGTGATAGCGCACCCGGACGAGCCCGACGTCGGCATCGGCGGGAGGTGTGGCATCGGGCGCGCCAACGCCATCGCCACACGCGGCGAGGACGACGACCACCGCAACCACCAGCCGCATGAGGCGATGCTAGCGCACTACGGCGGGAGCGTCTCGACCACGACCTGCCCCGAGGCGCCGCGGAGCGGCCAGGTCTGCACCTGATCGAACTGGCCGAGCAGGTACGGGCGGACGCTCGCGTAGCCGCCGTCGACGGCAAAGCTCGACAGCACCGTCGGATCGAACACCAGATCGCCCTCGCCGGGGCGAAGATCCGCGAGCGGGAGCACCGGCAGCCGGACCACGGGATC
>JAYVLW010000432.1:0-4032 GCA_043759315.1 Myxococcales bacterium | reverse complement strand
TCGCGCTCGGCGCCGCCATCGGCCCAGACCTCGTTCGCGCCGTAGTGCACGCTGCCGCATCCGGTGCGGATCTTCCGGCCCGCGAGGCCGAAGTCGACGAGCACGGCTTCCCCCGTGCGCTCGCGCAACACGATGTTCGCCGGCTTGACGTCGAGGTGCGCGATCTGGACCTTGTGCATGGCCTCGAGGCCGGCGAGCAGGTCGTCGATGATGTGACACGCGCGCGCCATGTCGATCGCCTTCAGCTCGAGCGAGCGTTCGAGGTTCGTTCCGCGCACGTACTCCATCACGAGCACGGGCTTTGGCTGCGACGCCGCATCGAAGGTGATGAACCGCGACAGGTTCGGCTGCGCGGGCAGGGCGAGCAGCGCGCCGGCCTCCTCGCGAAACAGCGCCTCGAACTCGGCTTCCGAGAGATTGCGCGCGGCGCCGCCCGAGTAGTCGGGTGCCTTGAGCGCGACCAGCTCGCGGTCGGCGCGGTTCTTGTCCTCGGCGCGCACGGCCAGGAGCACCGAGCCGCCCGCACCGCGGCCGATCGGGCGCACCACGTGGAAGCCGCCGATCAAGCGCGACAGCGGCACCCAGCTCGGGAGCATGACCTCGAGCGGGGCCGTGGTCGTCGCATCCTCGGTGCGCGGGCGGTGGGCGAGCCACAGCAGCACGCGCTCCAGCGTGGCGGCGAGCGCGGGAGGGAGCGCGGCGCGGCCGACGTCGATCACGATCGCCATCGCCTCGTCGAGAGCCGCGGGCTCGCGGGTCAGCGTGGCATCGAGCGCGCGGGTCGCGGTCTCGAGCTCGACGGCCCGATCCTCGATGGTGATGCCGAGCCGCTGGTGCGCGCCGAAGCTCCGGCGCGACAGCGCGGCGAGCTCGATGGCGAGCGCGTCGAACGTCCCGGCGGACAGCGAGGACAGGCTCGATGTCACGGTGATCCGCGACATCATGTTGCCGAGGCGCGCGAGTGCGAGCCGCACGGACTCGACGCGCGGGGACTGCTCGGGCGGCAGCGCATCAGCGAGCTCTGCGAGGCGATCGACCATCGCACGCACCGCATCGCTATCGTCGGGGTCAGCGGCGGCCCACGTCGCCTGGTGGAGGCGCGCGTACGCACCGAACGCGCCGCCGACCTCGGGGATCATCGACGCTTCGCAGACCACGGCGAAGTCATCGTCCGGGAACGCGGTGGTCCACGTCAGCAAGAGATCCGTGATCTCGGCGTGGTCGTCGCGCAGCAGGGCATCGCCGGCGCGGGTCAGCGCGGCCCACACCGCGCGCCGCAGCTGCGAATGATCCGCGGCGGCGCGGGCCATCAGCAGGCGCACCGCGGCGAGCCGTGGACCGAGGTCGGCGTCGCCGGTCTTGCGCACGCCATCGAGCAGACGCACGAGCGCCCGCAGGCGGGCGATGCGGAGGCCCCCGTGGGCGACAGGTCCGCTCTCCGGGCGCGCCTCCTGCGCGAGCAGCGCACCCTCGATCGTGGCGAGAGCGGTGGCGAGCGTGGCGCGTGCCGGATCGGTATCGGGCGCGAGCGCGAGCACGGCGGTCAGCGTGTTGTCCGCGAGCAACTCGCGATCGAGCTCGCGGAGCAGCCGCATCGAGTGGCGGCGGTCGACGGGTGCATCGTCGGTCGCCTCGGACAGCCACTCCGCGGCGGCGGCGACCTCCTCGACGGCCTCGCGCGCGTAGCGCAGCGCGGCGGGCACGTCGCCCGCGTCGAACGCGATGCGTGCACTCGCGAGATGCGCACCGATCCCGTCGCTCCGCGTCCTGCCGTCGAGCTCGAGCTCGAGCGCCTGCATCAACGCGAACTGACCGTCGTCGCCGGACGCGGCCTCGGCCTTCATCTGGTCGCGCGTCCACTGGAGCGCGCTCTCGGTCGCGCTCCTCAGCAACGGGGCTGCCTCCTCGCGGCGCAGCTCGGCGAGCGCCTCGGCGCCATCGAGCGGGGCGCGGAGGATCAACCGGTGCGCGAGCCAGTCGCCGTCCTGCGGTGCGCTCGTGGCCAGCCCGGCGAGGCCGAGCAGCGCGCCGCGCGCGGCTCCTGGATCCTTGCCCGCGCGCTCGATCAGCACGGGCTCCCAGCGAGCGGCAGCGCCACCGCGCTCGAGCGCAGCGGCCGCGGAGGTGGCGCCACGCCGGAGCTCGGTGGACGACGCGGTGGGGCGCAGCTCCCGATCGATCTCCACCGCGAAGCTCGAGTCGACGTGTGCGAGCAAGCCGCGCGCGATGCACGCGAACCGCCACACGAGCTGCTCGCGATCTCCGAGCAGGCGCTGCAGCGCGCCTCGGATCCCGGGTCGTGCGAGCACGGCCACGCCACCGCGATCGCCGGTGTCGTGACGCCGCACGGCTTCGCGTGCTCCGTGCGCGAGGATGCGGGCGGCGAGCCGACGGCCGGGAAGGGCGCCCATCGCCGGCAGCTCGATCCACGACTGCGCGAGCACCGGTTGCGCGAGCAGTCCGAGCGCCAGCTCGCCGATCGCACCAGGCGCGGTCAGCGGCGCGGTCAGCACCACCTCGGTGCGCGCCCGCAGGCCGTCGCTCGCGAGCAGCTTGGGCGCCGAACGTGCGAGGGCGATCACGAGGCGGACGAACGTCTCTCGATCGGCCTCCCGGAGCCGAGTCAGCACGCGGCGGCCGAGCTCGCGGCGCTCTCCGCCCGGAGGCAGCGCCTGTGCGAGCTCGAAGATCGCGATCGCGCCGGCCGCGGGCGACAGCCAGTCGAGGTCGCCGAGCATGCCGTCGCCGAGAGCGGTACGCACCGCGAGCAGGAGCTGCGCGGGATCGAGGCCCTCGAGCGGCGCGGGTTCGCGCTCGGCGATCTGTGCCAGCATCGCGAGGCCCTGGCGCGCGATCCGCTTGCGCTGCTCGGGATCCTCGATCGTGTGGAGCGTCGCGAACGCCGCGAGGTAGGTGCGGCTGGATGTATTACGCGGCACCTCGGTGAAGCCGGCCTGACCTGATCGAACCCTCGCCACGACTCGATGGTACAGCGTCAACCGGGGGTCAAGTCGGCCACGGACAGCGTCTCGGTGTAGAACCGTTGGCCCTCCGCCCCGACCCCGGTGACCTCGATCCGATCGGCGTGGATCTCGAGCAGCGCCACGTTGTAGCCCTGGTACCGGAACAGCACGCCGGGCGCGAGCGGACCGACCTCGCCGATACCGCGGCGGAGCGGACCTGTCATCACCTCGCGGATGCCATGCGCGTGCCGATGCGCCGCGAAGTAGTGCTGGTCGGCGGTGAGGAACAACAGGCCCGAGATCCCGACGAGGGCGTCGAGCAGGAGGTCGCGCTCGTACGCGAACGCGGCCCAGGAGTCGTTGCCGCGCCCGAAATCGAGCGGCACGCTCGTGAACACGAGCTTGAACGTCGCCGTGCTGGCGTGGAGGCCCGCGACGAGCCACGCGCGCTGCGTCGCGCCGAGCATCACCTTGTCGGGTCCGTCCGGCGCCGTGTTCTCGCTGCGGAACCGCCGGCAGTCGATCAGAAAGCACTCGACGTTCGCCCCCCACCGCCAGCTCCGGTAGCGGATGTCGCCGACCGGATCGCGGATCGGAAACATCTCGTCCCACACCTGCATGGCGGCCGCGTAGCGCTCCGGCTCGGCCTCCACGAACGCCGGGTTCCAGTCGTTGTGGAACTCGTGGTCGTCGTAGATCGCGCGGATGCCCATCGCCTCGATCAGCTGCCGGCCCGTTGGCGCGGTCCGCAGGGCGAGGTGGCGCGCGCGATACTCCGCGACCGTCTTGGCGACGGGGCCGTTGTCGGTGTACGGGAAGTCGCCGAGGGAGACGAACACCTCGGGCTCGGCGTCGATCACGTGATCGAAAAGGCCGCTCTCGAACTCGGGGCTGGGATCGTAGTCGCCCGAGACCGCGAGCCGTACGGTGCGCGCATCGTCGTCGCGCGGCGCGGTGCGCACGAGGTTCGGGCCGAGTGGACCGACCCCGGACAGCGTCGTGACCTCGTATGCCGTATCGGCTTCGAGGCCGTTCACATCGATCGAGCCGAGGCCGTCGTCGAGCGGCA
>JAYVLW010000431.1:0-11103 GCA_043759315.1 Myxococcales bacterium | reverse complement strand
TCGGCGAGACCGTGTACGTTCGCGACTACGAGGAAGGCGGCGGCAAGCTGCTGACCTCGGGGCGGCTGATGCTGCACGCGGCGACGCTCGGCTTCGAGCATCCGATCACGGGCAAGCGCGTGTCCCTGACCTCGGAGCTACCACCGGACTTCCTCGCGGTGGTACAGCGCTTCGAGCCATGAGCTTCCCCGATGATCTCGTGATCCGGTTCGCGACCGCCGCCGACACCGCGGCGATCCTCGGCTTCATCCGCGACCTCGCCGAGTACGAGAAGTTGGCGCACGAGTGCGTGGCCACCGAGGAGCAGCTGCGCTCCACGCTGTTCGGTGCACGCCCCGGAGCGGAGGTCGTGATCGCCGAGCTTGGCGGTGCGCCGGTCGGCTTCGCGCTGTTCTTCCCGAGCTACTCGACGTTCCTCGCGAAGCCCGGCATGTACCTCGAGGACCTGTTCGTGCGGCCGGTGGCGCGCGGCAAGGGTGTGGGCTCGGCGCTCCTCTCGGCGCTCGCGCGGATCGCGCTCGATCGCGGCTACGGCCGCTTCGAGTGGAGCGTGCTCGACTGGAACGAGCCCGCGATCCGGCTGTATCGCGCGCTCGGCGCCGCGCCGATGGACGAGTGGACGGTCAACCGGATGACCGGGGCGCCGCTCGCGGCGCTCGCCGAGCAGTGGCCGCACCGCGTCCTCGCGCGGTGATCACGCCTTGCTCGGCGGCAACGCGTACGTGACGGTCGCGTGCGCGACGAGGTCGGCGCCGGAATGAAGGTCGACCGCGCAGACCGCGAGGCGCCGTCCGAGCCGCAACATCGTCGCCTTCGCCATCACGTCGACGGGCTGTGGCCGCGACAGGAAGTGGATGTCGAGGTTCGCGGTGGCGGCGCTCGCCGCGTGCGGTCCGACGTGGGCGAGGATCAGGTAGTACGCGGCCGTGTCCGCGAGCGCCATCATCGCGGGACCGGAGATCGTCCCGCCGGCGCGCAGCAGCTGCTTGCGAAACGGCATGCGGACCGTGATGTCGTGGTCGCCGAGCGCCGTGATCTCCGAGATGGTGCGCCAGTCCGGGAAGAACTGGTCCATCAGCGCCTCGAGGTCGGCGACCGTCATCTTCGGCATGCGGCGATGTTACGCGACGCCTACGCCACGATCACCACGCTGCGCCCGCCGCCGCGCTGTTCGACGCGGATGTGGGCGCCGACCCGCTCCACGAGCTGGGGCACGTGGGAGATCACGCCGACCTGGCGGCCGCGCGCCTGTAGGGCATCGAGCACGGCGAGCGCGCTGTCGAGCGTGGTGGGATCGAGCGTGCCGAATCCTTCGTCGATCAGCAGCGTGCGCACCCGGACATCGTGCGCCGACATCGACGACAGGCCGAGCGCCAGCGCGAGCGAGACCAGGAAGCTCTCGCCGCCCGACAGGCTCTGCACGGAGCGGACCTCGTCGCCGAGATCCCGATCGATCACCTGGAGCTCGAGATCGTGGTTCGGCACGCGCTCGAGCTGATACCGCGGTGCGAGCTCGTCGAGGTGGCCGTTGGCGACCGAGAGCAAGCCGTCGAGGGTGAGGCTCTGCGCGAAGCTGCGGAACTTCTTGCCGTCGTGCGAGCCGATCACCTCGCCGAGGATCCGATCGACGTCGGCCGCGGCCTCGGCGGTGGCGAGCTTCGCGAGCGCCTCGGCGCGGCGAACGCGGGCGTCGTCATCGGCGGCCAGCACGGCACCCGCGCGCGCCACGTGATGCTCGGCGGCACTCAGGGCGGCGGCGAGCGCCGGCAGATCGGCGGCATCCGCGAGCGACGCCGGCCGCGCGGCGGCATGCTCCTCCACCCGGCGCCGCCGCTCGGTCACCAAGGTTAGCGCGAGGACCACGGCCCGTTCGAGCTGCCCGAGATGACCGACCAGATCATCGACGCGCGCGGCCTCCAGGGACAGCAAGCGGTGCAGCTCGTCGGGAGCGAAGCCGGCCTCGGCGCGCGCGCCTTCGAGGACGGCCGCGGCTGCCGCCACCGCGACGATCGCCTCCTCGCGACGACGCACCGCATCCGCGCGACGGGCACCCTGCTCCGCGACGGTGGTCTCGATCAACCGCGTCTCGCCTTCGAGCGCCGCGAGCTCCGCGGCGAGCACGGCCTCCGCGTGCGCGACTCGATCGGCGCGGGCACGCCACGCGACCGCCAGCTCGGTGATCCACGTGCGCAGATGATCCCGCGAGGTCTGGGCGCGGCCCCGAGCGCGCGGCGGTGGCTCCGCGACAGCGGCGGTCCACCGCGCGATCGCGGCATCGAGCTCCGCCGCGAGCTCGGCGTGGCGCTCCATCCTGCCCGCCCGCTCGCCCGCGGTTCGCCCGAGCGCGGCCTCGAGATCGGCGACCTTGCGGTCGATCTCGGCGAGGCGGGCCGCCGTGGCATCGACGTTCGCCTGACCGAGCTGGACCTCTGCCTGTGCGTCGGCAGCGGCCTTGGTCGCGGCCTCGGTCTGGCTGCGCGTGGCCTTCGCCTCTTCGAGCTTCTTCTTCGCGGCGGCGTGGAGCTCGAGCCCGAAGGCCTCGGCGCCGGGCGCGAGCGGATCGCGCACGAGCGAGAGCTCGCCCAGCGACGTGAGCTGCTCCGACCAGCGCGCCACGGCATCGGCAGCGGCGGCATCCGCGGTGGCGCGCGAGCGAACGAGCGTGACCTGGTCGAGCTTGCGGTGCTCGGCGCGGGCATCGAGGTGGGCGAGCGTGGCCGTGAGCGTATCGAGCTCGGCGACGGTCGCATCGAGGCGGTGCTTCGCGGCGGCGATCACGTCGTGGAAGGCACCGCGATCGCGCCAGGGATGATCATCGGCGCCGCACAGCGGGCACGGCTCGCCATCGACGAGCTCCGCGCGCGCGTGCTCGTAACCGGCGGCCTTGCGCAGCTCCGCGACCGCGTGTTCGCGCTCGCTGCGGACGGCCAGCGCGGTCGCGCGTGCAGCGCCGGCTTCGGTGCGAGCGGTGGCGTCGGCGAGGCTGCCCTCGGCGAGCTCCGCGAGGCGGCGGTCGATCTCCTCGCGCGCCGTCTGGGCGGCACGTGCCGTCGACGCGACGGCGACCAGGCGGTCGACCTCACCCAGCCTGATCCGCGCCTCGTCCTCGCTGCGACGCGCGGCTTCGAGCGAGAGGCCGCGGCGCCTCGAGAAGCTCTCGGCCTTGCGCTGCGCCTCGCCGAGCTTCGCCGTGGCGACCTGGTGCTCGGTGACGAGGGCTCCGCGCGCGCGGGTCAGCTTGTCGAGCGAGGCGGTGTGCTCTGCGCGTGCACGCTCGAGCGAGATGATCGCGTCTTGCGTGGCGGCGTACTGCGCGAACTTCGCGTCGAGCTCGCTCCACGCGGCGACCTCTGGCGCGAGCGCTCCTCGCGCGGCGAGCCAGGTGGCATCGGCCTCCGCTGCGCGAGCGAGATCGATCGCCGCGGTGGAAGTGGCTGGGGCGGCGCGCTCGACGAGCCGAGCCGCCATCCGCGCCGCGCGGATCGGTGCGTGCAGGACCGCGAGCCCGGCCCGTCGCTCGGAGATCGCGCGCTGCGCGGTGACCGCTGCCGTCGCGGCTGCCTCGACCGCGACCACCTCGACATGCGCGAGCGCGAGATCACGGTCTCGACGCTGTGCCTCCTCCCACGCACCGCGCAGCGCCTCCGCCCGGCGACGCAGCGCGAGCTCTGCGCGCTCGACCTCCGCGGCGGCGTTCGCAGAGACCGCGGCGGTGTGCGCGGCCTCGGCGGCGGCAAGCGCATCGTCGCGCGCGGTCCCCTCTGCGAGCCAGCGCGCCGCGGCCTCGGCGGCCGCGTGGCGGGCGCGCGCTGCATCCTTCGCAGCCTCGGCGAGCGCGCGGTCCTCGTCGGCGGCGACGCGCGCAGGATCCTCGAGGACGGCGATCGCGAGCGCGGCAGCGCGTCCGGTCGCGAGCGTGTGCTCCGCGAGCGTGGCGCGCAGATGCGCTTGCACGCTGAGGCGCGTGTAGATCGACGTCCCCGTCATCCGTTCGAGGAGCTCGCTGCGATCCTTTCCGTCCGCGCGAAGGAACGTGGCGAACTCGCCTTGCGCGAGGAGCGCGGAACGACGGAACTGATCGAACGTCAGACCGAGGCGCGTGTGGATCGCTTCGAGCGTCTCGGTCTTGGTGCCGCCGAGCCGCTCGCCACCATCAAGGGCGGTCAGCGTGACCGTCTGCGCCTGGATCGTGCCATCGACCTGGCCGCGTGCACGGCGCACCGACCACCGTGCGCGATACTGACGCTCGTCGCCGCTCTCGAAGTCGACCTCGGCCCAGCCCTGTGCCGCGCCGCGCCGCAGCAGCGTGCGTACGTCCTGAGCTCCGAGCGCACCCGGATCCTCCTCGCCACGCCCGACGATGACGCGGCTGTGATTGGTGAGCCGCGGCGTCCGATCGAACAGCGCGACGCACAGCGCATCGAGCAGCGTGCTCTTGCCAGCGCCCGTGTTTCCGACGATCGCGAACACGCCTGCATCGGCGAGCGCGCCGTGCGCGAGATCGATCTCGAACTCCCCCGCGAGGCTCGCGAGGTTACAGCCGCGGATCGCGAGGATCTTCACGACGCCTCCGGATCCAGACCATCGCCGACCACCTCGCCGAGCAGGCGGTCGAACCCCGCGATCACCTCGGCACCCGGCGGCTCCGCGTGGTCCCGCGCCCACAGTCGGAGAAACACCTCGCGCGGATCGAGCTCGGCGAGGCGGCGCGCACTGACGCGATCACCGAGCGAGGCGCCATCGCCCGTGCGCTCGACGTGGAGATTGATCAGGCGCGCGCGCTTGCCTTCGAGCGCGGTCTCGACGAGTGCACGCAGCTTCGGCTCCGGCTTGTCGAGCGCGACCACGACCTCGAGGTACGGCCGGGCCGGATCGTTCTCGATCCGCGGCGGTAGCGCATCGAGTACCGCGAGCACCTCGCCGAGTGGTGCAGCGCCGCGGCGCGGGACGCGCAGGATCTCGATCGCCTGCGGCACCAGAAGCTGCCGGATCTCGGCAACCCGTCCCGCGACGAATTCGACCGCCGCGATCTGGTGGCGATAGCTCGCCTCGTCGAGCGCGAGCGAGATCGGCGCGCCCGCATAGCGAATGGTCTCGCGCCCCACGCGCTGCGCGCGATGGATGTGACCGAGCGCGACATAGTCGATGTCCATGGGGAACAGCCGCAGCGGCGCCGACTCGACCCCGCCGATCGACACGCGGCGCTCCGAGAGGTAGGCCGCGTCCGCCCCAGCAACGTAGAGGTGTCCCGTCACGATCACCGCCTGCTCGGGCGTGCACCGTGCGCGTGCCCCGGCCACCACTTCGGCGTAGATCGCCTCGAGAGGTTCCGCGAGCTCCGGCGGAAGATCGACCGGACGCAGAAACGGCACCGCCGCGACCAGCCCACGCCCGCCCGCGATCGGGATCAGCACGCGATCGAGATCGATCGCCCCGCTCGCGGTGCGCGGCAGCCCACCGAGCACGTGCACGCCGAGCTCGCGCAGCACCGCGCTCGCCGCCCCGAGCCGCGCGGGTGAATCGTGATTCCCCGCGATCGCGATGATGTCCATCGACGGACACGCCCGCCGCGCCGACGCCAGGAACTCGAACCACATCCGCTCCGCGCTCGCGGGCGGCGTGGCGCTGTCGAACACATCGCCCGTGATCAGGAGTGCGTCGGCGCCTTCATCGACGCAGCGCTCGAGCAGCCACGCGAGGAACAGGGCGTGCTCGTGCTCGCGTGTCACCTCGCCCCGGAGCGTGTGCCCGAGGTGCCAGTCGGAGGTGTGGAGCACCCGCATCTCGCGAGAATGGCAGGGGGGTCTGACCTTCGACTGAGGCTAACTCAGGGGTCGCGTGCCGCGGTGACTGGCCACTCGCGGCGCAGTGACAGGAGCAGCTGGAGCACGTACCAGCTCGATCCTGCACAATGCGGCATGATCGAGCTGCTCTCCTCCCCCGAGGCCTGGGTTAGCCTCGCGACGCTGACCGCCCTCGAGATCGTCCTCGGCGTCGACAACATCATCTTCATCGCGATCCTCTCGGGGCGGCTCCCCGTGGCGCAGCGCGAGCGCGCACGCAAGGCGGGACTCGCCGGCGCGTTCGTGTCGCGGCTGGGCCTGCTCGCCACGATCTCGTGGATCGTGAAGCTCGATCAGCCGCTATTCGCGGTCGCGGGTCAGGGCTTCTCGGGCAAGGCGCTGATCCTGCTCGGCGGCGGGCTGTTCCTGCTCTACAAGGCGACCAAGGAGATCCATCACAAGCTGGAGGCGGCCGGGAGCGAAGACGCGGCCGTGAAGGGCGGGGCAACGTTCGCCGGGGTGATCGCGCAGATCGTCGTGCTCGACATGGTGTTCTCGATCGATAGCGTGATCACCGCCGTCGGCATGACCGAGTTTGTCAGCGTGATGGTGGCCGCGAACGTGATCGCGCTCGTCGTGATGCTGGTGCTCGGCAAGGGGATCAGCTCGTTCGTCGAGCGCCACCCATCGGTCAAGGTGCTCGCGCTGTCGTTCCTGCTGATGATCGGCCTCGTGCTGGTCGCCGAAGGGTTCGGCGCACACATCCCGAAGGGCTACATCTACGGTGCGATGGGGTTCAGCGTGTTCGTCGAGTTGCTCAACATTCGCACCACGCGCAAGACCCGGCCGGTCGAGCTCAACCAGGTTCCGCACGTGGCGGACATCGCCGAGTAGCGCGGGCGTGGCTTCGCGATTCTCGCAACGTGCGTTTCGAATCATGTGATCGACGGTGCCGCCTACGCGACTTACCGTGATGAGCCATGAGGAACACGACCGACATCGTCACGCCCATCCCACTGGTTGTTCACGCCGCCGAGGCGAGCTGAGGTGCCGAGCGACCTGGCGGCCGTTAGTCGTCTGGTGATCGTCCGGGACTCGGCGGGTCTCGGCTTGCCGTTCTCCAGGGGCCTGATGGCGACCAGCATCCTCGCCACGGGCGCGGAGACCGACCAGGCCTATGCGATCGCTGCCGAGATCCAGCGCGAGCTGACCGGCCGCGCCGGTTCGGACATCGATGCTCACGAGCTGGCGAGGCTCGCCGCGCGAACGATCGAAGCGCGGGCCGGTGCGGAGGTCGCCGCGCGCTATCAGACCTGGCGCCGCTTGCGCCGCGAGGGCCGACCGCTGCTGCTCGTCCTCGGCGGCGCGCCCGGGGTCGGCAAGTCGACGATCTCGACGCGGCTTGCCGTACGCTTCGGCATCACGCGGATCGTCACCACCGACACGATCCGCGAGGTGCTGCGCACCGTGATCCCGCCGACGGTGCTGCCCGAACTTCACGTCTCGACCTACGAGTCGGTCGGGGCGGGTGCCGACCCTGCCGAAGCCTACGTGCGTCAAGCTCGCGTCGTCGGTGGTGCCCTGGTCTCCGTGGTGCGACGACTCCTGACCGAACGACGCAGCGTGATCGTGGAGGGCGTGCACCTGCTGCCGGGCGAGCTGGTGAGCGGGCTCGGCGCACATCCGAGCCGTCCCGTCGTCGTCGAGCTGATGTTGACGCTCGAGGACGTCGAGGCACATCGCGCCCAGCTCGCCGCGCGTCGTGCGGGTGAGCCCGAGCGTGGCGGTCAGCGTTCGCTCGATCGGTTCGCCACGATTCGCACGCTCCACGATCTCCTCGCCAGGCGAGCCCTGGAGGCCGGGGTCGAGGCGCTCGATCTGGGCGCACCTCGCCGGCTGACCGAGCGTCTGCTCGAGTTGCTGCAAGCGCGGGCCGCGACCACGCCGTGACGAGAGCTGCGATCGAGTTGCTGGTCCTCGACGGCCAGGGCGTCGTGTTCAACGATCCCCTCGCGGCGTTCCTGGACCAGGTCGCCGATGCGACCGGTCAGGAGCGCCGCGCGGTCCGATCGCGATGGCAGACCGGCGTGCGCGATCTCGCGTGGCGTGGCGTGGTCGACGATCACACGATGTGGACCGCGCTGGTCGGCGCCGACCAACGCGACTGGGGAGCACGCCTCGAAGCAGCCTATGCGCCCGGCCCGGCGGTGCCCCAGCTACCCGTGTGGTCGGCGCGGGTACCGATCTGGCTACTCACGAATCATCGGACGGCATGGATCGAGCGCCGCCTCGAGCGCTTCGGGCTGCGCCCCTGGTTGAGTCGCGTCCTGGTGTCCGATGCGCTCGGCGCACTCAAACCGGAGACGGCGGTGTTCGCACCACTGCTCGCCGAGGTGCGCGACCCGACGGCGGTGCTGCTCGTCGACGATCAGGAGAAGAACGTGGTCGCCGCCATGGCGCTCGGGTTGTCAGCGGTCCTCGCCGACCCAGCCGGCCGCTGGATCTCCGACGTCGACCGGCGCCTGACGCCGCGTGCGGCGCCGTGAAGCCGCGCGGCCGCCGCCCGCCCGCGATCGCGTTGCACGTGGAGTTCCGTAACTCGGGATCGGCAGCGCCGGTGGTACGAATGGCGCATGACCACTGCCCTCACGCGCGAGACCCAAGGTGTGTCGCTCGCTACCCAGAGCCACTACGTCATCAAGAGGAAGTTCTGGTCGTTCCTCGAGAGCGTGTTTCGCGTGTTCACGGGTGACGGGCAACTGATCATGTACATCCAGCACCCGCTGTTGAAGCTCCGCGAGGAGTTCATGGTCTACGCGGACGAAGCCAAGACACGGCCGTTGTTGCGCGTGAAGTCGACGCAGATCATCGCGATCAACTTCTCGTACGAGGTCCACGACGCGGCGACGAACGAGTTGCTCGGCTCGGTGCAGAAGCGAGGCCTGCGCTCGATCATCCGGGACAAGTTCCATATCTTCGACCCCGCGGGCATCGAGATCGGATACGCGGAGGAGCAGGGGGCCTCGTTGCTCCGACGCCTGTTTCCATTCTTGACCTCGAAGCACGCGATCTTCCAAGGCACACAGCAGATCGCCTTGATCAAGCAGCGGTTCCGCTTCTTCACCAAGGAGTTCACCGTCGACACGCAGCCGACCTCGATGGATCCACGGTTCGTCCTTGCAGTTGCCCTCCTGGCCCTGATGGCCGAGGCACGACGCGAGGACTCTCGCTGACGAGCTGGCGGCGATCGCCGATCGATGCGGGTGCACGAGCCGGTTCGACCCGCCGAGCGTGGCGCCGGCGCGCTAGGATCGGTCGGATGCGCCGACTCGTCTTGATCCCAACCGTGCTGGCCTTGTTGCCCGGGTGCCCGAAGACGGGGCCGGATCGGCTAGCCGCCGCGCGGGAGAAGATGCGGGAGTTCAAGGACAAGATGTGCGCCTGCAAGGACAAGGCATGCGCCAACAAGGTCCAGGACGAGATGAATGCCTGGGCGGCCGAGATGACCAGCCGGAACGAACAACCCGCGCGACCCGACGAGCGAACGATGAAGGAGATGCAGGACATCGGGACGAGGTACGGCGAGTGCCTGGCCAAGGCCTTTGGTGGCGAGACAGCCCTCCCTGCACCACCGCCCGGTCCCGGAACACCCCTGCTCGCCGACGTGCTCGCGAAGCAGACGTTCGACGAGGCTGGCACGACCGCGATCGTCACCCTGCTGCGCTTCTCGTACGTGCGCGAGGACGGCGTGATCGATCCGACGTACGGCACCGCGGAGGTCCACCTCGGGAAGCCCACGCGCAAGAAGGCCGCCGATGATCCGAACCGGCCGATCGGTGCGCCGGTTCCCGTCGATCCGGCGGTGCTGGACGACGTGTTGGCGCGCTGCCCGGTCTATGAGTGGAAGGGCGGCGTACGCACCGCGGGAGAAGGCAGTTGTATGTCGATCGGGGAGCTCGCGCGTCCCCACTGCAGCGTGGTCGAGGTGTGGAAGCAGGCGATCGAAGAAGGCGCGCCCGCGAAGGGCCTCGCGATCCTCGAGCTGAGCGCATCACCGGCTGCCGGCGAGCCGCAGTCGTGGACGTTCACGATCGACGACGAGCCGCGCGCGATCCACTTCTCGAAGCCCGTCCCCGACGTCTGCGATCCCACGCTCGAGAAGCCGGTACCGATACCGCCCGCACCCGGCAAGGTCCAGGTGAAACCGAATCCTTACTAAGCATCGCGAGAAGCGATGCCGAAGCTTCAGGCGTTCACGGACGATGAACTCGCAGCGGCTCGTCGCCGTGCGACGCGGACGGACTTCGCTCTGTCCCAGCTGCGTGCGCAGTCGGCGCTGTCCTGTCCCACTGTCGCGGTGTCGCGATGTCGTGCCCCCTGTCGGATTCCCGTGCCGTTGTGGCAGCCCCCGGACGGCCCCTCGCGCACTTGGGGAATGTTCGTGCGTGGTCCTGAAGTTGCTCTCAGTGAGCCCATGACCCGGTCGTACAGCTTTCGCACCGTGACCCGCCGCGTTCCCCGGATGGAGCGGCCCGCCCGCGACCCGAGCATCGAGCTGCTGGCCTTTACCTGCTTCCGCCTGGTCCCGATCCGAGATGGCGAGCCCGACGAGCCGCCGTTCGATGCGGTAGAGCTCGTCTTCCCGCCGAACATGATGGCGGCGCTCGTTCGCCCCTGAGCTACCACGGGGAGCTTCATCGCAACGATGCGCTCGACGTTGCGCTTCACGAACACGGTGATCAGTTTGATCTTGATGGTCCCTTGACGGATGGCGAAGCGATCGTCGACGTCGTCACTTCGGTAGCCGGCATCTGCAAAACCCTCGACGCAGGCTGTTCCCCGGCCTAGAATGCCTCCGGTGCGGGCGTTGACGAGGCCGGAGCCGTTGCTGGTGGATGTCATCGAGCACATGCCACTCGGGGTGATCCTGCTCGACCGGGAGGGGCGGGTTGTGCTGTACAACGGCGCGGAGGAGCAACTCGCCGGCCGCACGAGGGACCGCGTGCTCGGACGCGACTTCTTCAACGAGGTCGCGCCCTGCCTCGCGGTCGAACGACTTGCGGGCTACTTCCAGGCGAACATCGGGCGCCGCGCGATCGACCTGCAGTTCGACTTCTCGTTCGCGCTTCCGTTCGTGCCCACCTCTCGCGACGTTTCGTTGCGTCTGTTCTCGATCGAATCCGCTGGGCATCCCTTCGGGTGCATCGTCCTCGAGGACGTCTCCCGCCAGCGCTCCATCGAGCGCATGAAGGAGACGCTCACCGCGCTCATCCTGCACGACGTGAGGAGTCCGCTCACGGTGGCGATGATGTCGCTCTCG
>JAYVLW010000430.1:0-5886 GCA_043759315.1 Myxococcales bacterium | reverse complement strand
CAAGAAGGAGATGTCGAACTTCATCGCCACCGTGTCGAGCACCGATGCGACGGTGACCCACCTCCCCGGCGTCGATACCTACTACTTCTCGGCGTCGGTGGGCCTGCCGGTCCGCCACTCGCAGCAGGACTTCTCGTCGAAGAACGGCCTGTTCATGTCGATCGAGATGGCGCCGACCCCCACCGCGTACGTCCAGGTCTGGGGCTACAAGACCCAGGCGGATCTCGACGCCGACAAGCTGAGCCTGATCGCCCAGCTCAAGACCGCGGTGATCGCCGATGTCGTCATCACCGGCTCCTACGATCCGCTGCGCACGAACTGACGCTAAACTTCTCGCGTGGCCGACCCAGTCCGGGACGCGCGCGACGCCGGCCGCGATGCCGTGATCGCGTGGGCCGTGGTGGCGGTGCTCGTCACCGGCCTGGTCCGGATCAACATCACGCTCCCCGCGATCGGCCACCTCGGCTCGGCGCTCGTGGCCGTGCTGTTCCTCTACGTCCCGGTGTTCGTCGCGTGGCGGCGCACCGAGGACCTCTACGACTACGGCTTCCATGCGAAGCCGGTGAAGCAGGGGCTGGTCACCGCGGCGGTCGCGATCGGCGTGATCTTTCCGATCTTCGCCCTCGGCTACTTCGCGTTCTACGAGGTCGCGTGCAACTCGGACCTCCTCGCGCACCTCGTGCCGCACGGCATGTGCTCGCGCTACGGCGGGCTCGCCGGGCTCCACGCGCCGGCGTTGACCGGCAAGCTCCTCGAGTTCTGCGCCGTACAGCTCGTCGTGGTCGCGCTGCCCGAGGAGCTGTTCTTCCGGGGCTTCCTCCTCGGCATGCTCGAGCGCAAGTTCCCCCCGAAGCGCAGGATCCTCGGCGGTGGCGTCGGCCTCGCCCTCGTGATCTCCGCGGCCATGTTCGCGCTCATCCACCTGCCGAAGGACGGCGACCCGCGGGCGCTCGCCACGTTCTTTCCGGGCCTCCTGTTCGGCTGGATGCGCTCGGCGACCGGCTCGATCATGGCATCGACGTTGACCCACGCCGGCTCCAACATCCTGATCCGGTTCCTCGACCTGATGGTGCTCCGGTGATCGCAGCGCTGTTCGACATGGACAACACGCTGCTGCGCGTCGACACCGGCATGTCGTGGACGAAGTTCCTCTATCGCCGCGGCGAGCTGCCCCCGAAGATGGTCGCGAAGGCCGTCTACTGGTCCACGCTGTACAAGCTCGCGGTCCTCGACATGGAGGCCGTGTTCACGAAGCTGTGCCTGGACCTCGAGGGGGACTCCGAGGACGACATGATCGCCAAGTGCGACATCTGGTACCGCGAGCACATCGCCCACGAGATCGCGCCCGCCGGTCGCGTCGCGATCGAACATCATCGTCAGGCGGGGCACCTCGTGGTCCTCGCCACCGGCTCCACCTGCTACGCGGCACGGCCGGTCGCGCGCGGCGTCGGCATCGAGCACGTACTGTCGAGCGAGCTCGAGGTCCTGCGCGGTGCGTTCACCGGCCGGGCGAGCGCGCTGTGCTTCGGCCACCACAAGGTCGCGCTCGCCGAGCGCTGGGCCGAGCGCCACGGTGTGGACCTCACCGCGAGCTACTTCTATTCCGACAGCTACAACGATCTGCCGATGCTCCAGCGCGTCGGCACCGCGATCGCGGTCAATCCCGATCCGCGCCTGCGCCGGCACGCGCGCACCCGGGGCTGGGCCGTCCAGCAGTGGGCGTGACTACTGGCCAAGGCCGATCAGCCGATGCCCGGCGAGCTTCTCCACCGGAAGCGCCGCGCCGTAGATCGCGAGCTCGTCGACCGCGCCGTTCAAGAACAGGTACCTGCCGCCGTCGCGCCCACCGACCACGAAGGCGTGGTTCGTCGCGGGGAGGATGACCGTCGGCAATGGGGTGGTGCTACGCAACACCCCGTCGGTGTACAGCGAGAGGGTGTTGCCGTCGAAGGTGACCGCGACATGCGTCCAGCGCTGCGTCGTCAGTGCGCCGGTTCGCACGTCCTGGATCAGCGTGCCGTCGGAGCGCTCGAAGCCGAACGCGCTGTTCTGGCTGTACATGTGATAGCCGACGCGCGTGTTACCGCCAGCCGACTCGTCGTTCTTCGCGACCACGCCGTTGTACAGGCCGTTCACGCGCGGGTTGACCCACGCCTCGATCGTGAACGCCATCGTCCCCGGGAAGCCGAACCGCCCCCCCATGTCGACGTAGTCGCCTGCACCATCGAGGGCGACCGCTTGGTCGTCCTCGCCGAGGAGCGCACCGCTCGCGGTAGGTGCCGCATCGCCGGCGTAGACGCCGGGCGCGTCGCCGACCAGATCCACGGCGGTCAGCGCCCCCGCCGAGAACCGCCAGTATCCGAGCGGCCGGTCCGCACGTACCGCCTCCGCGTATCGGGACCCGGCGGCGTCGGGATCCGCGGGGCCGTCGGGATGCTCGGTGCTCAGGCCGAACACCACGTCACAGCCCGCCGTGGCGACGAGGCAGAACACGACGGGGCTGACCCGGTTCACCACGGCAGGCTCTCACAGCTGCGCGCTTGCCGTCGCCGTTTTCCGGTTCAAGGACCGAGCAGCTTCTCGACGTAGCCGATGGCATCGGGCGGGACGTCGAGGACGGCGAGGATCGCGGCCGGCGTGGCCGCGCCGAGGATGTCGTCGACGCGGGGGTAGCCCGGGTTCGTGCCGGGGCGGTTGTCCCAGCGGGTCGGCGGAGCGAGGCCCTTGAACACGGTCACCGAGAACCAGCCGGTCTGCGCGTTGTACATGATGTCGTAGACCGGACCGGCGAGCTCCGCGGCGTAGTCGATGACCATGTCGCCCGGGCGGCCGGTGACCAGCGTACCCACGGCGTTGGCGCGGACCGCGATCCGCGCGTTCATCCCGACCGCGACGACCTCGTCCGGCGTCGCGCCGACGATCACGCACGCCGTGCGCGTCTGGACGGTGGACTCGTCGGGCATCGTGGACGAAGCGTAGCCGAGGACGACAACATGCCCATGTTTCGGGCGCCCGGACGAACGGAGAGGGGATTTCTCCTAGCTCCGGAACCGGCGTCATCGATCGGGATCGGTCTCCCGAAAACCGTTGATCTCGGTGTCGGATCCGTTGTGTATGCTGCGCTCGAGATGTCCAGCTCGTCGGTGGTCCGCGGCCTCGCGGCGATTCCCGCGGTTCGTCGGTTGATCGAGCTCGCGCTCGACGAGGATCTCGGTCGCGGAGACGTGACGAGCCAAGCCGTCTTCTCCGCCGCAAGCGGCGGAGGGGCGCTCGGGACCGATGGCCCGAACGTGATCGCGGACATGAACGCGCGCGAGCCGATCGTCGCGTTCGGCGTCGATGTCGCCGCCGCGGTGTTCAAGATGGTCGATGACCGCATCGAGCTCGAGATCCACGGGCCTGACGGTTCGCGGATCGAGAAGGGCGGCCTGCTGCTGACGGCGCGTGGCCCGGCCCACTCGGTGCTCGCGGCGGAGCGCACCGCGCTGAACTTCGCGCAGCGGCTGTCGGGCGTGGCCACCCTCGCGAAGCGCTACGCCGAGGCGGTGGTGGGCACCAAGGCCAAGGTCGTCGATACCCGCAAGACCACGCCGGGGTTCCGGGTCCTCGAGAAGGCGGCGGTGCTGGCCGGCGGCGCCGCGAACCATCGCTTCGATCTCGGCAGCGGCATCCTGATCAAGGACAACCACATCGCCGCGTGCGGCTCGGTGCGCGCCGCGGTCGAGGCCGCGAAGGCCAAGGCGCCGCACCCGCTGCGCATCGAGGTCGAGGTCACGAACCTCGGCGAGCTCGATCAGGCGCTCGCCGCGGGCGCCGAGATCGTGCTGCTCGACAACATGACGCCCTCGCAGGTCGAGGTCGCCGCGGCGCGCGCGCACAGCCGCGGCGTCCTCGTCGAGGTCTCCGGCGGCATCACGCTCGCGACCATCGGCGACTACGCACGCGCTGGAGCTGACTTGATCTCCGTCGGCGCGATGACCCACTCCGCCCCCTCCGTCGACATCGGCCTGGACGTCCGTACCTGATCATGACCACGCGTGCTCCGTATCTGATTCCTCCGCTCGCGCGCTGGCTCGGCACCCAGCGCATCGACCTCGTGGACTGCGGCTCCACCAACGACGAGGCCGGCCGGCTCGCTCGCGCCGGGGCACGCCACGGCACCATCGTGATCGCCGAGAGCCAGCGGGCAGGGCGGGGGCGCGATGGTCGGCTGTGGCAGTCGCCACGCGGCATGGGCCTGTACATGTCGGCCGTGCTGCGGCCACCGCTGCCGCTGGTCGACGTTCCACCCATGACGCTCGCGATCGGCATCGGCCTGTGCGACGCGGTCCGCGCGACGGGCGCTCACGCGACGTTGAAGTGGCCGAACGATCTCCTCGTCGATGGCAAGAAGCTCGCCGGCGTGCTCGTCGAGGCGCAGAGCCAGGGCACCAAGCTCGAAGCGGTGGTGATCGGGATCGGCGTCAACATCGTCGGTCCGGTGCCGCCGTCTCTCGCCGAGACGGCGATCGCTCTCGAGCAGGCAGCGGACTCGCAGATCGATCGCGAAGCGTTCATCGCCGCGGTGGTCGCGTACGTCGAGCACTGGGTGGATCGATACGTCGCGATGGGGCTCGAGGAGATCATCCCGGCGTGGACGGACCGCATGGCGCTCGGGATTGCGGCGCGCGCCACGGTGGATGGCAACCCGCTGGTCGGGGTGGTATGGGGGCTCGACGACGACGGGGCGCTGCTCCTCCGGGACGCCGACGGGACGATCCACCGGGTACGCAGCGGAGACGTCGAAGTCGTCTCGGCACAGGGGCTGACCCCCTCGCCGGAGCCGCATCACCTGTCGTGCTAAGACTTCGGGTATGAGCAATCGCGCGATCTACGCGATCCTCGCCGTGGTCGCGCTCGCGGCGATCGGCGGCTTCGCCCTCATGCTGCGCGGCGACGGCGAGACCGCCGAGACCACGGCAATGAAGGGCACCAAGCCCGCGCCGGGCGGCGGCTTCACCCCCAGTGGTCAAGGCCCGGCCGCCGCGCCCGGCCAGCCGAGCTTGCCCGCGGGCTCGGCGGACGATCTCCCCGACAAGGTCCGCGAGTACGCGGCGAATGGCGCGATCGTCCGCGACCACCGCACCGGAGCGCACGCCCCGATCGACGTCGATCCGAATGCGGCGCCCCCGAACTCTCGCAAGCTGCAGCCGACGCTGACCAAGGCAGTCGCCGACAAGATCCGCGACGTGATGCACGAGTGTGTCGCCACGCTGCCGGCGAACGCTCGGGGCGAGCGGCCGCGGCTCGAGGGCACGATCGACATCGCCATCAAGGACAAGGTCGTGTCGGTCAACAAGGCAGCGCTCGCCGTCAAGGACGTCACCGAAGCTGCCGCCGAGGCTACCCGCGCGTGCATCGAGACCAAGGCCAAGACGGTCACGCAGGCAGCTGGCGACGAACAAGACCTTCCGAGCTACGAGATCAACCTGTCGTTCACGCTGATCTGAAGGTCTCACGGAGACCTTTCCCGGCCCTGGGACGCCAGGGCGTCGCAGATGCTGCACCCTGCGAGCACGTGTCACCGCTTACGCCATGCATCCAGGTTCCGGAGCGTAGTACTGACTGGTTCAGGCAAGTCCCGTTGATGCACCCCACCTGGATATGTATAGTCGCGCGCCCCATGAGCCGGCGCAAAGGCGGACTAACGAAGCTCCTCGCGATCGCAGCGCTTGCTGTGATGTGCGCGGGCACCATGGGGTGTGAGCAACTCGACGGTCGCAACCGGACCCGCAAGGGCAACCGCCACTTCCGCGAGACCGCGTTCATCGACGCCGTGGCCGAGTACGAGAAGGCGCTGACCCAGGTCGACGACCCGATCATCCACTACAACCTCGGCCTCGCGTA
>JAYVLW010000429.1:0-3880 GCA_043759315.1 Myxococcales bacterium | reverse complement strand
CCGCCGCTCGCGCACGCACGCTTGTGGCGGTGGGAGGCCCATACCGACGCGATGAAGCGGTGGGTCCACGCGGCTGGGGGCGTGCACGCGGCGCTGCGCGCGATCGATGACCTGCCCGGGGTGATGGCGAACGACACGCTGTGGAAGGGCATCGCCGAGCTGATGATGTTCGTCCGTTATCGCGACCGTGTGGAGTTTCTCCACGAGGGCACCCCCGAGCTCGCGGTGTTCGTCGCCGAGCGCGTCGACCGTCCCGTGATCGGTCGCCACGCGGCGCGGATCGCGGTCTCCTTGATCGAGGGCGGAGTGGTGCCGCTGTCGACGATCAAGCAGCGCTTGCTCGACCGCACCGCGGATACCGATGCCTCCACGCGCGAGCTTCTCGGTCGCCTCGTACGTCTCGATGGCATGCCTGTGCCACCGAAGCCCGCGGCCGGGGCGCCCGCCGGCGACGTGATCGCCACGATCAAGGCGACACGGGACATCGACGTGCTCGTCGGGTGGTGCAGCGATCCGCGCACCGCGGTCGCCCAGGAGGCGGTGCTCGTGCTGCTCACGCTCGGCGAGCGCGGACAGCTCCGTCTCGCACACCTCCTCACGCGTCTTCCCGAGGTGCCGTCGCCGGTCCCGCTGCTCGCGAGCGTGGCACTGTGGGACGCCGGGCCAGCCCTCGAGATCGCGCGGCAGGTGGCCGCCGGCGCGGACCTGTTGCCGGAGTGGCAGTTCCACCTCTGCCTCGGGCTCGGCGATCCGGAGCGCGCGATCGCCGCCGTGCGCGCGCCGAGCAGCACGAGCTGGTTCCGGCGCATCGACTGGGATGCCCTGATCCGCGGTGCGCCGCCGATGACATGTGCGCTCGCGCTGACCGACGCGACGCACCACCACGCGTACGCGCGCTCGATCGAGCTGTTGCTCGGCACGTCGGAGACCGAGCCGCGCGTGCCCGACGCACTCCGCCGGTTTCTCGAGGTGAGCGCGGCGCGGCCGATCGATCTGCGGCGTGCCGTGGCGCGACGACTGGCGCTCGACTACGGCGATCCCACCGGACTGCCGATCCTGATCGCGGAGATCATCGACGAGGGCGCCCCCGATGCGAGCATCGAGTTCCTCACCGAGGCAACCGGTACGCGGGTCGCGCGCGCGGTGGTCGATGCCGCGTTGATCGGCGGCCATGGGGCGTGCACGGAGAAGCGGATGTGGGACGTGCTCGATCGGCTGAAGCGCACGTCCCTCGTCGAGCCAGCGGCGCTGCCTCCGTTGTACGTGCGCGTGCTCGAGCAGGGATCCACCGCGCTTGCCCGGCGCACGGCGGCCAAGCTCGCCGTCGGCGACGCGCTGACCCACCGGCGACTGATCAGCGTCGCCGAGGTGTTCGCGTGGGGCGTGCGGCGCAGCGTGGAGCTCACCGGCAAGCTGATGCGGATCCACATGACGAGCGCCGAGCGCGACCTCGGGCACACCTATCTGGATCAGGCGCGGATCTTCGTCACGCCGCTGCCGTTGCTGCGCCAGGAGGAGCACGGCAAGGACATCGTCGAGGGCCTCATCCTGCACGAGCTCGGCCACCACGTGTACCACCGCGGAGACGAGGCGCTCGCGCTGTGGAAGCAGGCGCACGCGGAGGGCATCGGGCATCTGCTCAACCTCGTCGCCGACGAGCATCTCGAGCGCAACCTGCGCGCGCTCGATCGCGGCTACGGCGATCGCCTGAAGCGGCTCGATGCGTACGCGTTCCAGCACGCGGCGCAGGAGCTGAAGATCAAGCTTCTCCTCGAGTCGCTGCGCGCCTCCACGGCCCCCGCGTTGATCGGGATCGAGCTCGGGGTGGCGTTCGACGAGGCGAGCGTGCGGATCCGTCGTGGTGCGATCCTCGTCGAGCTCGAGCGCGCCGGGCACCCGCTGGCCCGGTTCGCACGGGCGCTGCGCATGGGCCTCGGCAACCGCACCGAGGACCCGCTGGTCGGAGCGGCGCTCGCGCTGTGCACCAAGGATCTCAAGAAGCTCGACATGCGCGGCCTCTACGACCTGACGCGCCGCCTCGCCGCGATGTTCGGCGGCGCGATCGCGGTCGCGAGGGTGTTCGGCGGGGCGGAAGGCCTCGAGCTCGGCGACAAGGAGCGCGAGCTCGATGTCCACGGCGCGGGCCTCGACGACGACATCCTCCAGCGCGAGGTCGAGCGCATCCTCGATCCACGCCGGAGCGACAAGACGGCGAAGTCCGGGCCGCGGGATCGGCTGCAGATCAACGTCAGCCCGGACGAGGAGTTCGACAACATCCGCACGATCACCCGGGTCGATGGCGATCCGGTCGAGCACAAGCGACTGGCCCACGAGACGAACCGTCACTCGGTGCGCCTCCGCTCCCACCTCGATGACCTGGGACTGCGCTGGGAGCCGGCGAAGGCGCGAATCAAAGGCCATGCACTCGACCGCAGCCGGCTGCGCGCGCTCGTCACGCGCGGCGATCCGAGGATCCTGATCGCGCGTACGCCGGTGCGCCGTACCGATCTGTTTCTCGGCACGATCATCGATTGCTCGGGCTCGATGAGCGCGGGCCAGAACATCGAGCGCGCGAAGAAGTTCGGCGTGATGATCGCGGAGGCGGTGCGCCCGCTACCGGGAGTGGAGGCGCGATTCTTTGGCTTCACCGACAGCGTGATCTACGACGCGGGAGATGCGCAGCAGTGTGACGTGACGGCGCTCGTCGCGAATGGTGGCAACAACGATGCGGCCGCGTTGCTCCACGTCGCGAACGTCGCGGCGGGCTCCAGGAAGCGCGCGCGTGTGCTGGTGATGATCAGCGATGGCCTTCCGACCGAGTGCTCGGTGTCGGCGCTGCGCGGCCTCGTCACGATGTTGACCAAGCGGCGCGGGATCGTGTGCGCGCAGGTTGCGGTCCGCAAGCTCGAAGAGGAGTGTTTTCCCCATCACATCGTGCTCGACGATTCGGAGATCGACGTCGCCGTCGCGAAGTTCGGCCGGATGATCGGCGACCTGGCGCGCAAGGTGCTGGCCGGCTAGTGTGCGCCATGCCCGCGAAGTGGAACCTGGACGAGCTGACGCCCGGCCGTACCGTCGAGGCGACGTTCTTCCCCAACCCCGCCGAGAACACCGAGTTCCGGCTGCGCGCCACGCACCTCGATGGCCGGCGTGCACCGAAGGTGGTCCTGTCCAACGACGAGCGGATCGTTCCGGGCGTGCCGTGCCTCGTGAAGGTCGTGATCGTCCACAAGCCAGACCGCGAGGACCGCGGGCGGATCGAGGTCGAGTACGTCGGCAAGGCACCGTTCAAGATCGAGGGCGTCTACCTGGATCCGGTGGTGTCGAAGAAGCTGCAGGTGCTCCTCGAGAGCGGCCTCAACATCTTGCTCGACGGACCGCAGGGCTGCGGCAAGACCGTGCTCGCGCGCTCGATCGCCGATAGCCTCGGCATGGAGTTCGTGTTCTTCAACTGCGGCGCGGTGGTCGAGGCGAGCGACTTCTTCGTCAGCATCCAGGTCAAGGCGTCGGCCTCGGGTGCGCCCGTCACCGACTTCGTGAAGACCGACATCCTGCTTGCCTTGGAGGAGGCCGGCGAGTTCCCGCAGCGGAGGTACCTCGTCTTCCTCGACGAGCTGAACCGCTGCCAGGAGAGCGCACGCAACGCGCTGATGCCCGCACTCGATGCCACGCGCCGGGTGTTCCATCCGATCGAGAACTCGTTCATCCCGATCCCCGACAACGTGCAGTTCATCGCCGCGGTCAACCGCGGCCGCGAGTTCAGCGGCACGTTCGGCATCGATGCCGCACAGCTCGACCGGTTCGCGCCGCTGCAGATGAGTTATCCGCCGCCGAAGGCCGAGCTCGAGATCCTGACGAAGCGCCACCCGACGATCCCCAC
>JAYVLW010000428.1:0-11826 GCA_043759315.1 Myxococcales bacterium | reverse complement strand
CACGCGCAGACCGCGGGCGTGTCGCTGATGGCGCAGCAGCCGCTCAACAACGTGATCCGCACGTCGATGCAGGCGCTCGCGGCGGTGCTCGGTGGCACGCAGTCGCTGCACACCAACAGCTACGACGAGACCTACGCGCTGCCGACCGAGGCCGCGGCCGAGCTCGCGCTGCGCACCCAGCAGGTGATCTTCGAGGAGACCGGCGTCGCGGCGGTCGCGGATCCGCTCGCGGGCAGCTACTTCGTCGAGACGTTGACCGATCAGGTCGAGGCGGCGGCGTGGGAGTACATCAACAAGATCGACGCCATGGGCGGCATCGTGAAGGCCGTCGAGGAAGGCTACCCGCAGCGCGAGATCGCGCGCTCGGCGTTCGAGTTCCAGCGCGAGGTCGACACGCACCGCCGGTCGATCGTCGGCGTCAACAAGTACAAGAACCCCGGCGAGGGCGACAACATCCCGACCTTGAAGATCGAGCACGAGGTCGAGCAGGGCCAGATCGCGCGGATGGGTGCGTTCCGCGGCAGCCGCGACGCGGCGGCCGTCGAGCGCGCGCTCGCGGCGGTCAAGGAAGCGCTGCGCGACGACAAGCAGAACGTGATGCCGCCGATCTTCGACGCCGTGAAGCAGCACGTCACGCTCGGCGAGATCTGCGATCTGTTCCGCTCGGAGCTCGGCGAGTACCGCGATCCCGCATACCTGTAGCGGAGACGGTGGCGCGACATCCGCGCGGAACTCGCTACCCAGTTGGCAACCGAGACCCTGTCAGAAGGGCGTCGCGACACCGACGTGGACGGCGATCTCGTTCCTGAAGTCGCGAAAATCGTAGTACTCGACGCTCGCCTTGATCCGGACGCTCTGCTTGATCTTGATCGCGATCGCAGCCGTGTAGCGCAGGACGTAGGTGTATCCGCTCAGCTCGCTCCCCGCGAGGACGTTGCCGTGGCGGCGAAGACCGTCGAACCTTGCGATCCCGGTGACTCTCGAGACCGGCACCTCGATCTCGGTGACGAACCCATCCTTCACGAAGTAGGTGTCGTACTGGCCGTCCCCGCCGGGGCCGTACTTGAACTTCGTCTCGGGGTTGGCACCGAGCGCCATCCGAGTCCGGCGGATCAGCCACTCCGCGCGCAGGTAGGCGGTACCGATCCGTAGCGCCGCATCCCCGCCGGCGATCACGAAGCCGAGCTTGGCATCGGGATCGTAGTGGCCGGTCATGCCCGACGCGCCGAGGACGAGGTTGCTGGTCTCTCCCAGATCGAAGGCCAACGAGACTCGTCCCCCGACTGCGGGTTGCGAGTTGTTGTCGATGTAGTACTGCGCCCCCGAACGAGACTCCGTGAAGTCGAAGTCGACCGCGTCGGTGCCCGCCTTCGGGCCGCCGATCGCGAACACCCCGTAATCGAAGCTACCGCCGTCCCAGAACGCGGTACCGCGGATCTCGATCCCGTTGTCCACCCAGGGTGCCGGCAGGATGCCGTGATCGAAGTCATTGCGGCGGACCATCCGCCCCATGTCGTAGAGCAACGGCTTGTCGCTCGTGAGGTGGTTCGCCGGATCGTGCCGGAGAGGGAAGCTACCGAACGACGGCGTGAACCGCCCGATGCGCACACGGAACAGCTCGGACGCGCGCATGTCGAGCGATGCCTCGGCGACCTCCACCCCGTGACACGCGAAGCACATCTTGACGGCGGCCGAGAAGTCCTTGGAGAAGTCTTTCGTGAGCTTCAACGACAGCTCGACGGTCGCTGCGTCGAGGGTGGTCCTGCGCACGTGATCAGCGCTCGGGACGGCGAGATAGTCGAGCTGGAGCGAACCCGCGAACGAGCGGCCATCATTGTCGGCGCGAAGCTCGGTCACCAGGCCGAGCACGAGCAGGACCACCAGCAGGCTAGTTCTCATTCGCACCTTCAGCGATCCAGTCGGCCAGCAGCCGCATGTGGGCCGGCGTCAGGGTGGTCGAGCTGTCGCGCGGCATTCGCCGGCCAAACGGCGGTGTCGGCGTGACCTTCTGGTAGAGGATGCTGTTGCACGGTGCGTTGGGGACGACGATCCCGGCGCCGGACCGCGAGCCGCCGACGCGCAGCGTCGCATAGCTGGCAAGATCGAGCTTGCTCTGCGACTTGCCGTCGCCATTTCCACTGTGGCAGTCACGGCATTTGTACGGCAGCAGGATCGTCGTGACGATGTCGCCGTTGAACCTGACCATCGTGGAAGGATCGGAGTCGGCGTTGTTGCATCCGCCGGTGGTGTCGTCCAGGCCGGTGTTGCCGTCCACGCAGTCCGCTCCCTGGCAGGCCAACTCGGATCCGAGGTCGGGACCGAAGCTCTTGAGGCAGCCGCTGCCAGCGAGCAAGCTGAGGACGAACATGCTTGCTCTCATCGGGTTGCCTCCAGGCTGATCTGCAACGTGACCTCAACCTCTCCGACATCCGGCGCGGACTCGGTGCGAACGCCCGCCAGGGCGGAGGTCACACAAGCCGGTGCGTTCCCTCGAACCTCTCGGGCTCGTCGCGAATCGTCGATCACGAACTTGACCTGAACGGTCCGCGGAGCGCCAGTCGCAGTGCAGCGCTGGATCGCCGGGGCGACGCGATCGACGGCGCGCCGGACCACGGCTTGCGACAACGAACCGTGGGCCTCCACCGAGCTGACGCGCGCCGCCAGCAACGAAGGCGCAGGTGGCGCTGCGAGAGCTGGCGAGGTGATCGATGGCGTGGGGACCATTGGTGGCGAAATGACCGGCGGTGGGGCGGGGGACACGGTAACGGTGGGAGACGCCGCGAGCGGCACCTTCGGCACCATCGGAAGCTGTGGTCGGGTGACGGGCCGCGGTGGACGTCGTTGCTCGATCGCCGATCGGCTGCCCTTCGGTGGAGTGCGCGTCGGAGGGATCGTGGCTGGATCGTGTTTCGGGGCCGCGGGCTCGTGCGAAGTCGCCGCGGCGACGACCACCGGGCTGGCAACCTTTCCCGGTACCGCCGGCTGGATTGGCGGCGCGGGGCTGGTCTCGCCGACCGCCGCGGCCGCCGGACGACGCGCGACCCCCGTGCGATCTCCGTTCCAGAGCCGGGAGATTCCGAACGCGACCAGCGCGACGGCAACCACGACCCCGATCGCGATCGGGGCGGAGCGTGACCGCGCCACCCGCCGGACGATCTCGGTGCTCCTCCGGAGTCGCGATTGGGGGACGCCGGGCCGCTTGAAGTCGAAGTTGCTCGGGGTGGCGCGCGCGCCCTCGTCGGAGGACTCCGCGCGGCCCTGGGCCATGTCGGGGTCGAAGACAACCATCTCGATCTCGGTCGTGGGCTCCAGCCACGGCTCGACCCGGTCGCCGAATAGCCCCGTGAGGTACTCTGCGACCTGGGCCATCGAGGTCGCGCCTCCGATCCCCTCCGCCACGCCGTCGAGCGCCATGCACAGCTCGGCCGCGGTCTGATAGCGGTCGTCTGGATCAGGCGCAAGCGCCCGCATGATGACGCTGACGAGTGCATCCGGGAGGTCAGAGCGGCGGTCCTGGAGCGGCGGCACTTCCCCTCTCACGATCGAGGACATCATGTCGTAGTCGCCACCCTTGAACAGGCGCGTGGTGGACGCGAACTCGTAGAGCACGACCCCGAGCGCGTAGACGTCGCTCCGGCGGTCGACGCGCTGCCCCCGGCACTGCTCCGGGGACATGTAGGGGATCTTGCCGCCGAGGCGGCCGGATTGCGTC
The DNA here is from genome assembly GCA_043759315.1 of Myxococcales bacterium. Classification (GTDB taxonomy): domain Bacteria; phylum Myxococcota_A; class Polyangia; order Haliangiales; family Haliangiaceae; genus JABFXX01. The sequence continues at coordinate 8,114 of JAYVLW010000428.1, read as the reverse complement.
CCGTTCTTCGACGCGGCTCGCGCGATCCCGAAATCCACGACCTTGACCGCCCCGTCGTATCCGACCAAGACGTTCGACAACGAGACGTCCCGGTGCACGATACCGAGCAAACTCTTGTCGGGCGCTCGCCGCTCGTGTGCGTAGTGTAGGCCTGCGGCAACTTGCGCTCCAACCGCGATCACAACTCCGACTGGGACGTGGTGCGCGAGCTTCTTGACCTTGTGGAGGATGGTCCGCAGATCCTCTCCGTGGATGTACTCCATCGCGAAGAAATACGAGCCGCCGACCTCGCCGATGTCGGTGACCTGGACGACGTTCTGATGATGCAGGGTCGCGGCGAGCCGCGCCTCGTCGAGGAACATCTTGATGAACGACTTGTCCGACGCGAACTCGGCTCGGATCCGCTTCAGAACGAGGTGACGCTCGAAGCCTTCGATCCCGTCGGCCCGCGCGAGGAGGACATCCGCCATCCCTCCCGACGCGAAATGACGCAGCACCGTGTAGCGCCCCAGGCGCTCCACCCCAGGATTGACCACCACACCCTCCACGCTACGGGACCGTCCACGCAAGATCAACTGGACTCCCTTCCGAGCCGCACTTCCATACCTCGGTCCGAGCAACGCGACAGGCCGACAGGCGCGAGCTGGGGGCGTGGTTGACCACTTCGCGGCAGGTCCGGCATCCTGGCGGCGCGGCGAATCGCACGACCGGCGTGACGTTTCCCCCGGGGCCGCCGTTCGTCCCAGGCATGGAGATCGACGCGCTGATCCTTCGTCTCACCCTGCCCGAGCTGCACCGCCTGGACGCCCTGATCCGCGGGCGGTTGACGCTGCTCTCCGGATCCGGCCCGGCGTTGACATCGCGCCAGCGCGAGGTCGCGGAGCTGGTCGCTTTCGGCTGTACGAACGGGGAGATCGGCAACATGCTGAGCATCTCGGCGAACGCCGTGAAGAAGCACGTCTCGCGCCTCCTCGAGCTCCTCGAGGCCTCGAACCGCACCGAGCTGGCCTCGACGCTCGCCAGGCGAGCGGCGTGATGTTTGCCGGAACGCCAACCTCCAGGCTGCTCGGAACCGCCGTACAAAGGAAGCAGATGGTCGACGACGAGACGATCGAACAGCTCGTGGCTGCCGCGGCCACCCGGGACGAGGCGGCCTGGCAACAGCTGTGGGCCGCGATCGAGCCCACCCTGTCGCGCATCATCGCGCAGCCCCGCTTCCTCGGCCGGCTCGGTGGGCGCGAGGACGATCGCCGTAACATCGTCGTGGGCGTGATGGCGCGCCTGCGGGCCGATCACTACGCGCGCCTGCACATGTACCTCGACGCGAAGCGCGCGAACCCGCGGCTCTTGTTCGTGAGCTGGCTGCGCGTCGTCGCGAAGCGCGTCGGCATCGACTACCTGCGCGCCCATCCGGACTACGTGCGGCGCCACGACGCCAACGCGAGTCGCCCCGGGCGCTGGGTCGATGCCGAACAGCTCCCGCCCGCGAGCCAGATCGTCGGCCCACGCCCGCCGATCACGGATCTCGGCACGGCACAGGAGCTCTTGACCTACGCCGCGGGCGTGATTCCCCCGGAGCAGCGTCGGGCGCTCGAGCTGTGGGCGCAGAGCGAGAGCTTCGCTGACATCGCGAGGGCGCTCGGCCTCGCGAACGCGGCCGCGGCCGAGCGCGTGGTGCGGGCCGTGATCGAGCGCCTCCGCCGCCGGTTTCGCTCCGAGGGTGACCTCGCGTCGTGACCGAGTGCCCCGACCTCGGTGCGCTCGAGCATGTGCCGCTCGCACCGCCGGTCTCCGCGCACGTCGCCACGTGCGCTGCCTGCAAGCTCGTCGTCGACGTGTTCTCCGGCGCGTCGGTACCCGAGGTCTCCGAATGCCTCCGGTTCGACGCGCTGCTCGCGGCGCGTCACGACGGCACCCTCAACACGGCGGGCAAGAACCTGCTCGATCGCCACCTCGCCGGCTGCGCCGAGTGCCGCGACGTCGCCGAGACGTTGTCGCCGACCGCCGATGCCGACGGTGACCTCGAGTCCCTGCCCCGCGTGGATCCCGCGGGCTACGCGCTCGGCCTCGAGATCAACCGCGGCGGCATGGGCCGCATCCTCGCGGCGCGCGATCTGCGGGTCGGTCGTCCGGTCGCGGTCAAGGAGCTGCTCGGCCGCGCACCGAAGCTCGCGGCGCGGTTCGAGCGCGAAGCCCGCGTCACCGCGCGCCTGCAGCACCCGGGCATCGTCCCGATCTACGAGATCGGACAGTGGCCCGACGGCACGCCGTTCTACTCGATGCGCATGGTCCTTGGCCGCACGCTCCTAGAGGCGATCGACGCCGCGCCCACGCTCGGCGCGCGGCTCGCCCTGTTGCCGAAGGTGATCGCCGCCACCGAGGCCGTGGCGTTCGCGCACGCACAGCGCGTGATCCATCGCGATCTCACGCCCTCGAACGTGCTCGTCGGCGCGTACGGCGAGACCGTCGTGATCGACTGGGGCCTCGCGAAGGATCTCTCGCAGGACGCCGAGCCAGATCCCGACGACGAGGATGACCCTCCCGCGGGCGGGAGCACGGAGCGGCTGACCAACGCGGGCGCGGTGATCGGCACCGCCGCGTACATGCCGCCCGAACAGGCGCACGGCGCGCCGGTCGACGAGCGCGCGGACGTCTACGCGCTCGGCGCGATCCTCTATCACCTGCTCGCCGGCGCGGCCCCGTATCGCGCGAAGTCGACGCGCGAGCTGCTCCGCGACGTGCGCACCGGGCCGCCGCCGTCGATCGGAGAGCTCGCACCGGGCGCGCCGCGCGACCTCGTCTCGATCGTCGACAAGGCGATGGCCCGCGAGCTCGACGCACGCTACCCGAGCGCACGCGAGCTCACCGAGGAGCTCAACCGGTTCCAGACCGGCCGCATGGTCGCCGCGCACGCGTACTCCGGACTCGAGCGCGCGCTGCGCGTGCTGAGGCGCAACAGGGCGGTGGTCTCCGTCGCCGCGCTCGCGCTCGTGCTGCTCGGTGCGATGAGCACGATCGCCGTGACCCGTGTGCTGCGCTCGCGGACCGAGGCGCGCGAGACGGTGCGCGAGTTACTCGTCGAGGAAGGTCGCGTGGAGCTGCTGTCCGGCAATCCGTTGCGCGCGCTCGCCTACCTCCACGAGGCCGCGCGCCAGCACACATCGTCACCCGCGCTCGGCTTCCTGATCACGAGCGCACTCGACGCGATGCCGCGCTCGCAGCGCCTGCTCGACTGCAAGGGCGACGTCCGCTTCCTCGAGTTCTCCCCCGACAGCGCGCAGGTGATCGCCGCGTGCCACGACGTCGCACAGCTGTGGACGATGGCGAATGGCAACGCGATCGCCACACTCGGCCCGCTGCCGGCGGCGTTCGACCGGGTGCGGTTCTCCCACGACGGGAACACCCTGGTGACGTTCGGCGATAGCGGTGACGCGCGCGTGTGGGACGCGCATACCGGCCTCGCCCTCGGCGTGCTGCCGCACGGTGCGCCGATCACGGCCGCGACATACACGCCCGATGATCGGAGGATCGCGACCACCGGGCAGGACGGGACGGCGCAGCTGTGGGACGTCGCGACCAGCACGCGGCTGTGGAAGATCGTCGGAAACACCGGCCTTCTGCGCCACATCTATGGCGAGATCAGCGGCGACGGAACGCTCCTCCTGACCGTGACGATGGAGGGCGAAGCGAAGGGCTGGGATCTCGCGACCGGCGAGCAGCGCGGCGGCTTCCGCCACGCACCGCACGCGTTCGTGCTGGGCGCGGAGCTGTCGCGCGACGGTGCACGCGCGGTGACCTGCGGGACCGATCGCCTGACCCGTGTGTGGGACGCGCGGACCGGTGCGCCGCTGCTCACCGTGGGTGGTCACACCGACGTGGTGTGGAAGTGCGTGTTCTCGCCGGATGGCGCGCGGCTGCTCACGGCGAGCCACGATGGCACCGCCCTGGTCTGGGACGTCGAGACGGGCGCGACGATCGCGGCGATCCGTCACGGCGACGTCATCCTGTGGGCGCGGTTCTCGCCCGATGGCGCGCGGTTCCTCACGGTCGGCGTCGAGGGCCTGATCAAGGTGTGGGACGCGCGATCCGGGGCGCCGCTCTCGACCCACGACTCCGTCGGCGGCAAGGACGCTCACTTCTCACCCGATGGCCGGCACCTGATCGCGCAGCGCGGCGATGGCCGGATCCAGATCTGGAGCGAGGCGCCGCAGGTGCGGACCTTCACGCCGCCACCGGTCGCCAGCATGCTCGCCGTCTCGACGGATGGCACCCGCACGGCGCTGTCCCGAGACGGCCTGATCGAGCTCCACGACACCGCGACCGGTCGCGCGATCGCGCATGTCGAGATCCGTGCGCCGCTCGCGATGGCGGAGCACGAGCTGGCGGCGACCACGGAGCGCGCCGTGGTCGTGCTGGACCTCGCGACCGGAGCCACCAAGCACGTGATCCCGATGGCCGCGCCGACGGGCCTCGAGGTGTCCGAGGATGGCGCGCGGATCGTGGTCACCCGCACGGTAGGGCCACCCGAGCTGTGGGACGTGGAGAGCGGGCAGAAGCTCGCGGTGATCGAAGGCGCCGCCCACGCGAAGCCGAGCCGGACAGGTCGGCGTGTGCTCGCCTGGCGTCCCGGGGCGCCACCGTTCGTGTGGGATGACACCCGCGGCAGGCTCGCCACGATCCCCGCGCGCGGCACGTTCACGCCTCTCGGGTTTTCGGCCACCGGCGATCGCGTGGCCATCGTCGAGTCCGAGGCGGATGCCACGCGCCGACTCCGCGTGTGGAACACCGATGTCACGACCTTCCCCGTGGTCGACACGACCGACATCAGCGAACAGCCCAGCTTCGATCCGAGCGGCGTGTACATCACCACGATCGGCGGCGATCGGATCGTCACCGTGTGGAACCTCGACAGCGGATCGGTGCACGCGGCGTTCGCGACCGATCACCTCGTCCAGGCGCAGATCAACGCCGCTGGAACGCTGCTCGCCGGCATCGGCGATAGCGGCGCGAGCCTGCTGGTGCTGTCCGCCGATGGTCGCCTCCTCCAGCGCTCGCCGATCGCGCATGCGGCGCCGCTCGTCAGCCAGCTCGGCTTCCGGCCTCCCGCCGCCCGCGCGTGGTGGACGCCGGCCGGCGACGCGGTCGTCACTCGTTCGACGAGCATCGGCCTGTGGCCGGCGAGCACCGCGTACGACCCCGCGACCCTCGATACCGTCGTCGCGCACAACGTGCCGTGGCGCGTGGCACGCGGCACGCTCGCATGGATCGAGAGCGTCCCGCTGCGCGTCGTGGTGGTGCGCGATGATCTACCCGTGGCCGGCGCCGCCGTGGAGATCGAGCTCCGCATGCCGGCGCACCGCGGCGCGGCACCGATGGACTACGACACCATGTCGATGCGCCGCGCGATCCTGAAGTTGACCACCGACGCGAACGGCGAGATCGAGCTGCCGAGCATGCCGCCCGCGCGCTACCAGATCCGCGCCCGGCAGGGCAGCGCCCACGGCGAGCTCGAGAGCGACATCGGCGTCGACAACACCAGTGTCACGGTCACGCTCGCCCCGTCGTAGCGTGCGAGCACGCTTCACCGTCGGCGAGTCGGAGCTACCGGCGGCGCACGTCGTCGAACGCGACCGCTGCCACGCCCATCACCGTCAGGCCGATCAGCGCGAGCACGCAGACACGCAGCCGGTTGACCATCGTGAACACGAGGCCCACGGGGCCCGTGGCACCGAGCGCGCCATACAGCGCGTAGTTCGAGCCATCCGCGATACCGAGGCCGAGCGGCACGATGTTCGAGATCCATGCGATGAGGAGGCCCACGGAGATCGTGGCGAGCACCAGCGGCGCGGCCAGCGGCACGCCAGCGGCTGCCATCAACACCACGGTGCCGGTCGTGTAGAACAGGCGCGAGCCGATCACGAACGCCAGCCCGCGGCGCATCCGCCCGATCTCGCGGATGTCGGTATCCACGGCGAGCACCGCGGTCTGCCAGCGTGCTGCGCGTCGATCGGAGATCAGGCCGATCCCCCGGATGCCGCGGATCACGATCGCGAACGCGCCGCGGCGCACGATCACGACGAGTACGAGCGCGAGCGCGACGAGCACGGCGCTCGCGATCCACACCGCGATCTCCGCCCGCACGGGAAGATCGAGTGACAGCAGGGCGATCGGCGCGCCGATCACGATCGTCGCGATCGCGACCCACGAGGTCGCCAGGTTGAACATCACCACCGATGACACCGCCGCCGAGCGCGGCAGCTCGCCGAGCAGCATCGTCACCTTGATCGGCTCACCGAGCGCGTTGCCGGGCGTCAGCCGGTTGATCGCGACGCCGCTGGCCTGCGCTGCGAACACGCGCGGGTACGAGATCCGGTGGTGCATGTTGGCATACGCGTGGAGGGCGCCCGCGTCGCACGCGATCGCGCACACATCGATCACGGCGATCACCGCGAACCAGGCGCCGATCCGCGCGAGCGCGGCCGCCAGGACGTCCCACCCGGTGTTGCGCACCAGGACCACCAGCGCGACCACCCCGACCACCACGGCGAGCACGTGCAGCCAGCGCCGGCGCGGAGGCACGGCGGCCACGTCCGCCGGCATGGCCTCGGCCTGCACCATCGCGGCACTGTAGCGCGTCGCGGGCGCCGACGGAGGTGACCGATCGGGTACGCCCGGCGGACGCCGCGTCCGCGTGGCGGCCAGCTCGGACGGACAGCGCGCGTAACTCCGCCCGCGCGCTCGCGCATGATCTGGTGCGAGATGTGAAAGCGCCGCGTGCATGCACCCTCGCCGCCCCGCTCATCCGCTCGATCATCACCCCTCGTTCCGCGCCGTGATCGCCGCTGCACCCCCGCTCGCGGAGCTCGTCGTGCGCATGCCCCCACGCGCGGAAGCCGGTGCCCTCGTCGGCACGCTCGCGATCGCCTGCGGCGACCTCGCAGACGGCTTCGCCGCCCCGCCCGCGAGCAAGCGCCGCCTGATGGCGCATCGCCGCGCGTGGCTCTGCGTGCGAGAGATCGATCGCGCCGTCACCGCCGCTGCACGCCGCCGCCTTGCCCCGCCCGAGATCGTGCGCCGTGCGCAACGCGCGATCGACAAGGCGGACGTACTGATCGGCGCTCTGCTTCCGGTGTGATCACAGGCAGTTCGAGAAATCGTTCGCCGCCGATGCGACATCCGTCGGCGGACCTCCTCTGTGATGTAACCATCCAGGACGGAGGCACTGTTTCCATGCGCACCAAGCTCGCTCTCGTGTTGTTGACTGCGGCGCTCGCGATCCCCGGCTGCAAGAAGAAAGGCGGCACGGGCGACGGCGGCGGCGGCGGCGGCGGCTGGTTCGTCGGTACGGAAGGCATGATGCGCAAGGTCGAGAACGGCAGGCTCGGCGCTCCCTACGGGCTCGGCGCGACCGAGCAGCTCAACGGCATCGCGTGCCGTGGCTTCGGTGAAGCGTGGGTGGTCGGCGCGCACGGCACGCTGCTCTACACGAACGACGGTGGCGAGGACTGGTCGGCCGAGGTGCTGCCGACCACCGCGGACCTTCGTGCGCTCGCCACGCAGGACGCTGGCCCGGTGTTCATCGCGGGCGATGGCGTGTTCTTCACGGCAACTCCCGACTCGCTCACCGGCTTCGCCGCGTGGACGCAGATCGGCGACGGCGTCGCGAAGTTCCGTTCGCTCGCGGCCGCCCAGCAGGGGCAGACCGTGCTCGCGCTCAGCGATGACGGGGCCCTGTGGTCGTACGCGCAGGGCGCGCTGACCAGGCGCATGACAATCGCGGGCGCTCGCTCGGTCGCGGTCTCGCCCGATGGCATGACGGCGCTGATCGCCGGCGATGGCCTCGCACGCTCCACCGACGGCGGCTCGACGTGGACGAAGCTCGCGACCAACACGGGCGCCGTCTTCGAGGACGCGCACGTCGATGACGACGGTGGCGGTGTCGCCGTCGGCAAGGCCGGTGTCGTCGCGCTGTTCGACGCCGAGGGACGTGTGCTGCACCAGCAGGTCGGCACCGCGGACCTCCACACGATGCACGTCGCCGGCTGGTCCGCATCCGCGCTCGAGGGCTACACCGCTGGCGATGGCGGCCAGACCTGGATCACGCACGACGGTGG
>JAYVLW010000427.1:0-12336 GCA_043759315.1 Myxococcales bacterium | reverse complement strand
GGCGGCGAGCATGTTCTCGCAGGCGACAACTTCCGCGAGCTCGCGATCGAGCTCGGCCTCCTTGATCTGCTTGTATGCGCGCCGAACGATCGGTGCGGTGTGCCAGCCGCCGAAGAAGATGCCGATCTTTCCGCGTGGTGGCAGCGCGCGCCAGAACCGCCAGTACTCCGGCCGTTCGCGCTCCTCGTCGGTCGGGGCGCCACGGCGAAGGTCTCCACGTAGCGAGGGTCGAGCCACTCGAGCAACGTGTTGACGGTCTCGCCCTTGCCGGCGCCATCGACGCCGCCGACCACGATGATCACCGGGAAGTCGGCCGTGCGGAGCGCGAGCTGCGCTTCGAGCAGCTCTTCGCGGAGCGCCGGCACCTCGCGCTCGTAGTCCTCCTTGCTGGTCGCGCGTCCGATCTCGGCGGCTTCGAACACGGCGACTCGATCGAGCATCGATCGTGCCACCTGCGCTCCGAGTCAGCGCACTCGACGCACCACGCGAGGTTTGCGTTTCCCCACCCGGGCCGCGCAAGCTCTGCGCGCGGCCGCCCCCTGGGGGGGAACACAAGCGGCGCGGGCCTTGCTGTGGGGATCCGTCGATGACCACCCGTGGCGCGCTCCCGGTGCCCGCGACGTACTGGTCACGCGCCGCGGATGTCGTCGCGCAGGAGCTCGGGACGCAGCTCGACGGTCTCTCCAGCACCGATGCGGCGCGGCGGCTCGCGCTCGTGGGAAGCAACGACCTGCAGCGACGCGGCTCGTCCTCGCGTCTCCACGTGCTCTGGCGTCAGCTGCGCAGCCCGCTCGTGCTCCTGCTCGTGTTCGCGGCGGCGGCGGCCGGGGTGACCGGGGCGTGGAGCGACGCGACGATCGTCGCCGCGATCCTGGTCGCGAGCGTCGGCGTCGGCTACCGGCGCGAGTACCACGCGGAGGCGGCGATCGCGCTGCTCCTCGAACGCGTGCAGGTCACGGCGACGGTGCGGCGCGATGGCACCTGGGGGCCCGTGCCGGTGCGGGCGATCGTCCCCGGTGACATCGTCCAGCTGTCCGCGGGGTGCATCGTCCCCGGCGACGCGCTGCTCCTCGAGGCGACCGAGCTCCACGTCAACGAGGCCGCGCTGACCGGAGAGAGCTTCCCCGCCGCCAAGCGCGCCGGTCCCGTCTCCGCCGAGGCGGCGCTCCGCGACCGCGACGGCGTCGTGTACCTCGGGACGAACGTTCGCAGCGGGACCGCGCACGCCCTCGTCGTCGCGACCGGCCGCGCGACGGCGTTCGGGCAGATCGCTGGCCAGCTGCTCGTCCAGCCGCCCGAGACCGAGTTCGAGCGCGGGCTCCGCCGGTTCGGGCTGCTCCTGCTCGCGAGCATGTTCGTGATGGTCGTGCTGGTGTTCGCGATCAACGTGATGCTCGGTCGAGCGCTGGTCGAGACGCTGATGTTCTCGATCGCGCTCGCCGTCGGCCTCAGCCCCGAGCTCCTCCCGGCGATCGTGGGCGTCAACCTGTCGCGCGCGGCCCAGCGCCTGTCGGAGATCGGCGTGCTGTGCCGGCGGCTCGACGCGATCGAGAACCTCGGCAGCATGGACGTGCTGTGCACGGACAAGACCGGCACGCTCACCGAGGGAGTCGCCCGCGTCGAAGGTGCGTACGATCCAGCGGGGGCCCCGAGCACCTCCGTCATGGAGCTGGTCGCGATCAACGCAGCGCTGCAGACGGGGCTCGCGAACCCGATCGACGCCGCCCTCGTCGAGGCGCACGCGCCGGCGCTCGCGGACGTCCGCAAGCTCGCCGAGATCCCCTACGACTTCATGCGCAAGCGGCTGAGCGTGGTCGTCGAGCGCGCCGGCGAGGTCGTGCTGATCGCGAAGGGCGCCTTCACCCACATCCTCGAGGTGTGCGACGTCGACGAGGCACGCCGGACCGCCCTCGAGGCGCGCTACGACGCCTGGTGCGCGCAGGGCATCCGCGTGATCGCCGTCGCGAGCCGCCGTCTCCCCCGGGCCGAGACCTACGGCCCCGACGAGGAGCGCGGCCTCGCGTTCGAAGGCTTCGTCACGTTCATCGATCCTCCGAAACCGGATGCCGGGGCGGCGATCGCAGGCCTCGCCGCGCTCGGCGTCACCGTCAAGATGATCACCGGCGACAGCCGGCTCGTGGCCTGTCATGTCGCCGAGGCCGTGGGCCTCGACGCTACCCGCGTGTTGACCGGCGACGATCTGACCGCCCTGACCGACATCGCGCTCGTTCGCGCGGCAGCGGAGGCGTCGCTGTTCGTCGAAGTCGATCCGAACCAGAAGGAGCGCATCCTCCGGGCGCTGCGCCGGGGCGGCTCCGTGGTGGGGTTCTTCGGCGACGGCGTCAACGACGCACCGGCGATGCACGTGGCCGACGTCAGCCTGTCCGTCGACACCGCCGTCGACGTCGCGAAGGCCACCGCCGATCTCGTCCTCACGGCGCCCCAGCTCGACGTGATCCGCCGCGGCATCGAGCACGGCCGCACGACGTTCGCGAACACGCTCAAGTACATCCTGACGACCACGAGCGCGAACCTCGGGAACATGATCAGCATGGCGGTCGCGTCGCTGGTCCTGCCGTTCCTCCCGCTCACCGCGGGGCAGATTCTCCTCAACAACTTCCTCTCGGATGTCCCCGCGATCGGCATCGCCAACGATACGGTCGACCCCGAGCTCGTGGCCCGGCCGCGGCGCTGGGATCTACGGTTCATCGGTCGGTTCATGCTCCAGTTCGGGCTGCTCAGCTCGGCGTTCGATGCGTTGACGTTCGTCGTCCTGATGCTCGGCTTCGACGCGGCGCCGGCGGAGTTCCGCACGGCCTGGTTCGTGGAATCGCTGTTCACGGAGCTCGCGATCGCGTTCATCGTGCGCACCCGCCGCCGTGCCTGGCGCAGCCGTCCCGGAACCGTGCTGCTGTGGTCGAGCGTGGTGGTCGCGATCATCGCGTTCGCCCTCCCCTACATGCCGTTCGCCGGCTGGCTCGGCTTCGTGCCGCTCCCCGGATCGCTCGCGCTCGCGATCGTCGCGATCACCGCCGCCTACGTCGCGACGGTCGAGGTGGCGAAGGCCCGGCTCATGAAGTGAGAGGAACGCTGGCCGTGGCTGTCGCGTACTTGTGGAGCTCGAGGGTGAACACGCAGCCCGTGCCGGGCACGTCGCGAACGCCGAGCGTGGCTCCGATCGCGCGAGCGGCCTTCCGGCTGAGAGCGAGGCCGAGGCCCAGGCCCGAGCGATCCACACCGCGCTGTTCGTAGGGCCGAAACAGGTCCTCGATCTTCCCCGGCGGTAGCCCCCCGCACTCGTCCGCCACGTCGATGAGGACACGGTCGCTCATCACCCGTGTCCGCAGCGTCACCTGGCTGCCCGCTCGCGTGAACTTGCACGCATTCTGGACCAGGTTCGTGAGGATCGCGGCGACGATCTGCGAATCGCCCTCGACAGCCAGGCCGAGCGCACCGGGGATCAGCAACAGACGGACCTTCCGCGCCTTCGCCATCGCAAGCATCGAGATCTCGATGTCCTCGAACAGCGTGGCGACGACAACGCGTTCGCGCTGCGGTGCGCCGACCTCCAGCCGGACCTCGGCAAGCGACCGCGTCACGAGGTCGCGCATTCCCTCCAGGCTCTTCCCGACCAGATCGCTCGTGCGCCCGCCGAGCGCCGCATCGCCGGACCGCACCGCCTCGAACGCAAGCGTCGCGGTATTGAGAAGGTTGCGCAGCTCGTGGGCGAGGAACCCGAGATGTTCGACGCCCTCACCGACGATCTGGCTCTCGCGCCTGCGGGCGTACTCGGTGACGGCTCCCTCGATCGCGACGTCGAGACACAGATTCAGCGTCTGAAACTCGTCGTTGGAGATCTGCCAGTCGAGCTCGATGGCCAGCCCGGTGATGGCCTGGCAGATATCGCCGTAATCGTGCACGACCTGCCCGATCGTGAGCCCCGCCATCCAGAGCTCACCGCCGTGAACCTGTGCATCGACTGCGAGCTGCTGCGGCCCGCCCTGCACGCCGTACGCGAGTCGAGCGGAGAGCTGGTCGAGGAACAGCGGCACACCGTGCGTGATCTCGGCCTCCGTCGGCAGCGGCGCGACGCGGCACGCCACGATCGCCCGCGTGCGCGTGATGATGAGCGCGCGGTGCCTCGCGATGAACTCTTGAAGCGTCACCGTCTATCCGGTGATTCGGCGGCCCGTGATGATCCTCGCCACGACGGCCCGACCCAGCTCAGGTTCAACATCACACCCTCCCTTGTTGCCCGGCGTTTACGGGGCCAGCCCCGCGACCTTGCCCTTTGCGACGAGCTCCTCGAGCTGCGCGCCCCAGAGCGCGAGCTGGTTCTCGAGCTTCGAGACCGTCTTGTCGAGATTCGATCCGATGGTTCCCATGATGTTCCTTGGCCAGCATCATCCGTGCCGTCTGATCGAGCGACGGCTGGCGTCGTTCACGCAGGTCCAGCATGGTCCCCGTCCCCCGGCGCAAGGCTTGCGGGATGGACCCGCGGCCCCCGGCGATGTGACACTGCCTGGGTCGTTCGGAATCGCTGGTGATGAGCTCGTGAGCCGCCGCAACAACCTCGACCGCTGCTCCGCGTGCGCCATGCACGAGACGCTGTGCATCTGCGGGCTGGTGCCGAGCCTCGAGACCCGCACGCGGCTCGAGCTGATCGTCCACTACCGCGAGGAGCGCAAGCCGACGAACACCGGCCAGCTCGCGGCGCGCTGCCTCGTCCACAGCACGATCTCGATCGTCGGAGATCGCGAGCGGCCGCTCGAACGCGCCCCGGTCATCGGCGACGAGCAACCGCTCCTGCTGTTTCCCGCCGACGACGCCGTGCCGATCACGCGGTTCGCCGCGAGCGCGCGCCCCATCGTCCTCGTCGTTCCCGATGGCACCTGGCGCCAGGCGAGCAAGTTCCGCAAGCGGATCCCGGGCCTCGCCGACGTGCCGTGCGTCGTGCTGCCCGACACGGGACCCACCGACTACCGCCTGCGCGCCGAGCCCCACGAAGGCGGGCTCGCCACGTTCGAGGCGGTCGCGCGCGCGCTGTGCATCCTCGAGGGTGAGGCCGGCCCGCGGATCGAGGCCGCGATGCTCGCGGTGTTTCGCGTCATGGTCGAGCGGACCCTGTGGTTGCGCGGCGCGCTTCCGGATGCCGAGGTCACGGGCGGCATCCCGGCGGCCGCGATCGCGCGCAATCCGCGCGGCACTCCCGCTCGCCGGTCGTCGTGACGGGTGTAGCGTGGTCGCCGTGATGGGCGACGTTGGCAAACCGGTGTTCTCGTTCGGCGAGTTGCTCGTCTTGATCGATGTCGACGGCGTCGGCGCGATGTCGGCGCCCCTGCCCACCGTGGACGAGGCATCGAGTCTCCTCACCGGAGCCACGCTGCGCGGCACCGCGCCGTGCGTCGAGCTCCACGGCGCGTGCCGCTTCCGCACGGGCCTCGCGCATCTCTACGATCCGCCGCGCACCGATCTCGTCGTCAGCCCCGTGCACGTGATGCTGTCGATCACGCGGGTCGCGGACGTCGACACCTGGAACACGATGTTCGAGTGGGTGACGGGCTACCTCGCCGATACCCTGACGCCAACGCCGCGCAGCAACGCGAGCGATGGATACGTGGAGTACCGCGGCCAAGGCGTGATCGCGTCGGTCGCTTTCACGCGCCCGAACGTTCGCCTCGACTCGCGCGATGCCGTCCTCGAGATCGCGCTGCGACGTGACGAATCGCCGCTCGACACCCTCCGGCACCTGTTCGGCCTCGCGGCGGACACCCAGCTCGCGCCGCCCGACGACGGAAACTGGCGCGAGCTGACCCCGCGCTGGCCGCTGCACCTCGAGTGCTCGCGCCACAAGGACACCGTGCGGTTCCGGATGAGCGCGCCCCACCACGACGGGCAGGTCTCGACCGCGAGCCTGTGCGAGGAGTGGTGCTGGCGCTGGCTCGACCTGTGCGCGGGGACGCGGATCGGGCACCACGATCGGGTCCAGGTGTCGTGGAACCTGCCCGAGCTGGGCCACGCATCGATCGTCCGCGGCGACAGCGCCCACCGGCGCGACGTCCACGAGCTCCACGTTCCGGCGAGCTGGCTCGCGTCACCTCCGCGCTGACGGCGGTCGATCACCCGATCGCAGCATCGAGCGCGGCGATCGCGCGATCGATCTCCGCGAGCGTGTTGTAGTGCACCATCGAGACCCGGACGACGCCCTCCACGCCGAGCGCACTCACCACGCCGCGCGCGTAGAAGTCGCCGTGCCGGATTCCGATGCCGTGCGCGTCGACCCGGCCGACGATCGTCTCGGGAGCCATGCCGGCCACCGAGAAGCTGATCGTCGGCACGCGGATCGCGAGGTCCGGCGAGCGCTCGCCGTGGATCGTCACACCGGGCACCTGACCGAGGAACGCGAGCAGCGGCGCGGCGAGCGCCTGTTCGTGCGCGGCGATCGGGCCGAACCCGCCGATCTCGTCGAGATAGGCGTAGATGCCGGTGACGCCGTGCGCGAGCTCGAAGTTGACGTTGCCCGGCTGCAGCCGATACGGCGTCGCGGTGATGAACTCGTGGTTGATGGTCGCGAGCTCGTCGAGCGCCGCGCGCTTGCCGTACAGCACCGCGACATGCGGACCGTAGACCTTGTAGAAGCTGAACACGTAGTAGTCGACGTCCCACGCGCGCACGTCGATCGCCCGGTGCGGCGCATAGGCCACGCCGTCGACGCAGACCCGCGCCCCGTGCGCGTGGACGACCCGCGTGATCTCGGCGACGTCGTGGATCGTGCCGAGCAGGTTCGAGACGTGCGGAAACGCCACCAGGCGCGTTCGCGACGACAGCAGCGGCACGAGATCGCGCACCTCGAGGCGCAGCGTGTCGCGATCGAGCGGCCACGTCCGGATCACCACACCGCGCCGCGCGAGCCGCGCCCATGGCCCGACGTTCGCGGCGTGATCCGCCTCGCTCACCACGATCTCGTCCCCGGGCGTCAGGCCCGGCTCCATCGCAAGAGCCAGGTTGGCCACGAGCTGCGTCGTCGACGGTCCGAACA
This sequence comes from Myxococcales bacterium, assembly GCA_043759315.1. Classification (GTDB taxonomy): domain Bacteria; phylum Myxococcota_A; class Polyangia; order Haliangiales; family Haliangiaceae; genus JABFXX01. Next base: position 5,297 of record JAYVLW010000427.1, on the reverse strand, counting down.
CGATCTCGCTGGGATCGGCGGCGCCCATGAACCCGGCGGTCGCGCGCACCGCGGCCGCCACGCGCTCCGCGGCCGCCACCGACACCGCGTAGCTCGCGCCGAGCTGGACGTTCGTGTGCAGGAGATAGTCCCGCACGCGATCCGCGACCTCGCCGAGCGTCTGCGAGCCGCCAGCGTTATCGAGGAACACGAAGCCGGAGACGAGGCCGGGAAACGCCGCGCGCACGAAGTCGAGGTCGAGCATGCCCGCCAGTTGTACGCCAGCCCTCAGGGCTTGAGCGCGAGCGTGTCGAGCTTCGTGCCGTCGGCCGACAGCGTCATGGTGATCGGATCGGGATCCGGCCCCTTCAGCGACACGACGGCACCATCGATCGTGTACGTGCCGTCCATCGCCGCATCGAACAGGAAGTTCCGATACGTGCCATCGGGACGCAGCGCCACGGTATGGCACCCCCCGCGGGTGCCGGCGGGCATGCAGTCGCCCTCGTAGACCCGAACCTTCGCCACGTGATGACCGTCGGGCCCGAGCAGCGCGTCGGCCGCGGGCGGCGGTGGCGGCGTCGGGGTGGGATGCGCGGAGCCGCACGCGGCAGCGGTCAGGATCGCGAGAAGCCAGCGGTTCATCACCAGGAGTCTACAAGGCGCAAACCCGGGCGCGAGGGCTACGGCTTTCGATCTTCGTCGAGTAGCTTCCCGGGATGACTCCGGCGGCGATACACGAGGTGAGGCCGGCCTACCAGCGCCCGGCAGCCGACGTGGTCGCGGCGCTCGGCACGAATGCCCACGCCGGCCTGACCGAGGTCGAAGCGCGTGCGCGTCTCGCGCGCGATGGAGCCAACGAGCTCCTCGCAGAGCGACCGGTGCCGGCCTGGAGGAAGTTCCTCGCGCAGTTCCTCGACCCGCTGGTGATCTTGCTTCTCGTCGCGACCGCCATCTCGGCGGGTCTGTGGTTCTACGAGCGAGACTCCGCACTCCCCTACGAAGCGCTCGCGATCCTCGCCGTCGTGCTGCTCAACGCCATCCTCGGCCACGCCCAGGCGGCGCGCGCGGCCTCGGCGGTCGCGGCCCTGCGTCAGATGGCAGCTGCCCGCGCTCACGTCATTCGCGACGGCGAGCGGAAGGACGTGCTCGCGACGGAGATCGTGACCGGCGACATCATCGTCGTCGAAGAGGGGGACACCGTCCCGGCGGATGCGCGGCTTCTCGTTGCCACGGCGCTCCAGGTCGCCGAGAGCGCGCTCACCGGCGAGAGTCTTCCGGTCGCCAAGGACACGTCGACGATCGCCGAGGAGGTCGCCGTTGGCGATCGACACGACATGCTCCTCAGCGGCACCGCCGTGACGTACGGACACGGACGGGCGGTCGTGGTCGCCACCGGCATGCTGACCGAGCTCGGAACCATCGCGGGCCTCCTCAAGCAGACCCGCGTCGAGACCACTCCGCTGCAGAAAGAGCTCGCGCGCGTCGGCAGGGTCCTCGGCATCGTCGTCGTCGCGATCGCCGTGGTGATGATCGTGACGTTGCTGCTGATCGAGGATGTGCACGGGTTCGCCGCCACGTTCGACATCCTGATCCTCGGCGTGGCGCTCGCCGTGGCGGCGGTCCCGGAGGGGCTCCCTGCCGTGGTGACCGCCGTGCTCTCTCTCGGTGTCCAGCGTGCAGCGCGCAAGCACGCGATCGTGCGGCACCTGTCGGCCGTCGAGACGCTGGGTTCGGCCACCATCATCGCCTCCGACAAGACCGGCACCCTGACCAAGAACGAGATGACCGTGCGGACGGTCGTTACCGCGAGCGGGCGCGTCGGCTTCAGCGGCACGGGCTACGAACCCGTCGGCGAGGTGACGCGCATCGATGGCGCGGCGATCACCGGGCCACTCCAGATCGAGCTCGAGCGAACGCTGTCCGTCGCCGATCGCGCGAACAACGCCGTGCTGCAGGAGCACGATGGCCAATGGACCGTGCAAGGCGATCCGACCGAAGGTGCGCTGATCGTCGCCGCACGCAAGGCAGGGCTCGAGGCAGACGTGCTCGGAGCACGGTTCGGGCGGATCGCGGAGGTGCCGTTCTCCTCGCAGCGAAAGCTGATGAGCACGGTGCACAGCGACGCCGAGCGCGAGGAGCGGCTGCTCGCCTTCACCAAGGGCGCTCCCGATGTCTTGCTCGGCCGCTGCACGAGCGAGCAGGTCGGCGACCAGGTGCGCGTGCTCGATGCCGCGCGACGCGCCGAGATCATGGCGTGGAACGACACCCTCGCGGACGAAGCCCTCCGCACGCTCGGCATGGCCTACCGCTCGCTTCCGAAGGACGCCTTCGAAGCGAAGGATGTCGACGAGGACGTGGAGGAGGAGCTGATCTTTCTCGGCTTGATCGGGATGCTCGATCCACCGCGCGAGGAGGCCAAGGATGCGGTCGCGCGCACGCGCGCCGCCGGCATCCGCCCGATCATGATCACCGGCGACCACCCCCGGACCGCCGTGGTGATCGCGGTGGAGCTCGGCATCGTCGACGCGGGCGCGCGGGCCGTCAGCGGTCCGGAGCTCGCCGCGATGTCTGACGACCAGCTGGATCGTGTCGTCGAGGAGGTCTCCGTCTACGCGCGGGTCAATCCCGAGCACAAGCTTCGTATCGTCAAGGCGCTGCAGCGCGGCGGGGAGGTCGTCGCGATGACCGGCGATGGCGTGAACGATGCTCCGGCCCTCAAGAGCGCCGACATCGGGGTGGCGATGGGAATCACCGGAACCGATGTCTCGAAAGAGGCGGCCGACATCGTGCTGACCGACGACAACTTCGCGACCATCGTCGGCGCCGTCGAAGAGGGTCGCGCGATCTACGCGAACATCCGCAAGTTCCTTCGCTACCTCCTCGCGTCGAACATCGGCGAGGTGATGACGATGTTCTTCGGTGTCGTGTTCGCGAAGGTCTTCGGTCTCGGGGGCCCGACCACCGACGTCGTCGCGTTGCCGCTCCTGGCCACGCAGCTGCTCTGGCTGAACCTGGCCACCGACGGTGCGCCCGCGCTCGCCCTCGGTCTGGAACCTCCGGCGTCGGGGCTGATGGCCGCGCCACCGCGGCCGCGCGACGAGGGTGTGATCACGCGGCACATGTGGGGGGGCATCCTGTTCATCGGCTGCGCCACGGCGCTCGCGACCCTGCTCGTGCTCGATGCGAGCTTGCCCGGCGGATTGATCGAGGGCGTCGGGACCCTGCCGCACGCGCGAACGATGGCGTTCACCACGCTGGTGTTCTGTTCGATGATCACCATCTTCAGCGCACGCTCCGACGAGCAGAGTGCGTTCGAGCGACCGTTCTCGAATGGCTGGCTGTGGTCGTCGGTCGCGCTGGCGTTGCTGCTGCAGGTCGCGGTCGTCTACGTACCATTCCTCCAGCGGGGGTTCTCGACCACCGCGCTCAGCCTCGGAGACTGGGGGCGATGCGCTGCCGCGGGCGGCGCGGTGCTCGTGCTCCGCGAGCTGAGCAAGGTCGTCGTCCGGTGGCGCCGGGCCCGCGCGCGATAGCGTCACCCGCCGAGTGAGGGTAGGGTGCGCGACCCACCGTGCACACGATCCTCACGCATCCGGGCGGCGCCCACAAGGACGACCTGCTCGCCGTTTGTGTCCTCGCGGCCATTCATGGCTGTCCCATCGTCCGGCGCGAGCCCACGCCCGAGGAGCTCGACGATCCGCTGGTCGCCATCGTCGACATCGGTGGCGTTCACGATCCGGCGCGCTCGAACTTCGACCACCACCACTTCCCCCGCGAGCACGCTCCGACCTGCGCGCTCAGCCTGGTGCTCGATCACCTCGGCCTTTACCAGGACGCCCTGCAGTTCTGCGACTGGCTCGAGACCGCCGAGTGGTTCGATTCGCGCGGTCCCAAGAAGACCGGAGAGTGGTTGGGCGTGCCGCGGCGCGCGATCTCGCAGCTCAACTCGCCGATCGACATGACGCTGCTCCGTCGCTTCGCGCAGGCGAACCGGATCGAGCCCACCGATCCGCTCTACGCGTTCATGAAGATGGTCGGCGACGATCTTCTCGAGTACCTGCGCGTCGCCCGCGAGCGCCTCGACTTCATCGCCCAGCGCGTCGAGCGGTGGACGATTCCGTTCGGAGGCGATGTCATCGAGGCGCTGTTCCTCCCGCGCACAGAGGCGGAGGCCGATGAGCCCAGCGCCATGCTCGGCAGCTACATCCGCGCCGAGAAGCTCGCCAGCGTCATCCACGCCATCGTGTATCCGGACCGCCGCGGAGACGGCTTCGGCATCGGGCGCTACGAGGACCATCCAAGCCTCGACTTCTCGCGCGTCGAGGGCCAGCCCGATGTGCACTTCGCCCACAAGAGCGGCTTCATGTGCAAGACGTCGGCGAGCGACCCCGGCCGGCTCAAGGAGCTCGTGACGATCGCCTGGCGTCGCTGACAACCCGCCTCACGCACGCATCACCTTCTCCGTTGGGCCATCCGGACAAAGCGGGCTAACACTCGTGCATGGCCGAAGAAACCAAGACCGAGACTGCCACGTGGGATGACGTTCGCCGAGCTCGCGACGAGCTCAAGCTCCAGCTGCACCTCGCAGGGATGGAGGCGCGCGACCAATGGGACAAGCTACAGCCCAAGCTCGTCGAGCTCGAGAAGGCGTTCGAGGCGGGCGCGCACAAGGCGGGCTCCGCGATGGCGGACGAGGTCTCGGCGCTCGGCGCCACGCTCAAGAAGCTCCTCGGCGACATCACGACCAAGAAGCCCGCCTGACTAAGGGCACGCGGCGCTGCACGGCGTCAGCGTCACCACGCCGAGATCCGTGAACCCGGTCTCGGTGATCACGAACGGCGCCGTCTCCGGCGACGCGGCGACCACCTCGTTCGCGAGCGCGCGCAGCCGTGCGGTGTAGGTCCCAGGTGGGGCCGAGCCGGTGTAGCGCGCGAGCTCGCACGGGAACTGGAACGCATCGACCTCCGGCTCGCCGGGAAGCGAGAACGCCATCTCGACGCTGGTAGCTCCGAGCGACCCGCACGTGGCTCCGCCGTCGAACACGTACGCCACGCGGAAGTTCGAGAACCCGTCGAAGTACAGCCCCGCGCTCTGATCGAAGCCGTTGCGCAGATCGACGTCGCTGCCCTCCGACGTGGTGAACACGTTCCCGGCGAGATCGAGCAGATCACCGCCGACGTGGAACCGCTGCCGCGCGACATCGGCGAACACCAGCTCGAGATCCGTGCACGCGACCGTTCGTGTCTCCTCCGAGGTCGCGTCGAGACCGGTCAGCCTGACCGCGACATCGCGCGTGCCCGGGCGGCAATCCTGAA
>JAYVLW010000426.1:0-10013 GCA_043759315.1 Myxococcales bacterium | reverse complement strand
GTGGACGGGACCTGGCTGGTCACCTCGCTCCGCCACGCGCAGTCGCTCTACGGCCTGGCGGGCGGCGTGACCACGATCGAGCTCAAGGTCGCCGACGTGTTCGCCGCCGAGCGCATCGCGGCAGAGGTCCAGAGCCGCACCGGGATCCCCGCTGATAGCTGGATGAAGATCAACGCCGAGCTGCTCGCCGGGCTGTCGGCGCAGTCGAGCTCGAAGAGCATGATCCAGTTCTTCGTGATCCTCGCGGTCGCGCTCGGCATCGCCAGCGTGTTGATCGTCTCCGTCGTGCAGAAGTCGCGCGAGATCGGCATCCTCCGCGCGGTCGGCACACCGCGCGGCCGCATCCTGCGCGTCTTCCTGATCCAGGGCGGGTTGCTCGGCAGCGGCGGCTCGGTGCTCGGCTGCGCGTTCGGCGCGCTCCTCGCGAAGCTGTTCGAGTCCATCGCGCGCGATCCGAGCGGAGCCCCGAAGTTCCCGGTGCAGATCGATGCCCCGCTGCTCGTGTTCGCGAGCGTCCTCGCCACCGGCGTCGGTCTCCTCGCCGCGACCATCCCGGCCCGGCGCGCGGCCGCGCTCGACCCCGCCACGGCGATCCGCAATGGCTGAACCGTCACCGCCGGTGCTGGTGGTCGAAGGTGTCGTCAAAGAGTACGGCGACGTCGCACGCACGCGCGCGCTCGGCGGTGTCGACCTCACCGTCGGACGCGGCGAGCTCACCGCGCTCGTCGGCCCCTCGGGCTCCGGCAAGAGCACGCTCCTCAACATCATCGGGCTGCTCGATCGGCCCACCAGCGGCAAGGTCGCGCTCGGTGGCACCGAGACCACGGATCTGGACGAGCGCGAGCTCACCGACGTCCGCGGGCGCATGCTCGGCTTCGTCTTCCAGTTCCATCACCTCCTGCCCGCGTTCACCGCGCTCGAGAACGTCATGATCCCGGCGTGGGGTCACGAGGGCTGGCCGAGCGCGAAGATGCGCAGCGATGCCGCGGACATCCTGCGCGCCGTGGGTCTCGGAGATCGGATCAACTACCGCTCGACGAACCTCTCCGGCGGGCAGCAACAACGCGTGGCGATCGCGCGCGCGCTGCTGCGCCGCCCGCCGCTCGTGCTCGCCGACGAGCCGACCGGAAACCTCGACACGGCGTCGTCCGCGGAGGTCCTCGAGCTCATGCGCCGGTTCAACCGCGAGCTCGGGACGACCTTCATCATCGTCACGCATGATCCCAGGATCGCCGACAGCTGCGATCGCATCGTCGAGCTCGTCGATGGCCGCGTGACCGGCGACCGCCGTCGCTAACAGCTCGGACTCGGGACCACCACCGCGGGTTGTTTCCAGTAAGCTCCGCGCATGATCGCGCGCGCGCACTCGCTGTTCCTCACCGTCTCTGTCGCCACGCTGCTCGGCTCGTGCTGCAGCAGTCCCAAGCCTCTCACCGCAGCGGCACCGGCGCCGGCACCGGCACCGGCGCCTCGCATGCCTCCGCCCGATCCGGGCAGCCTGCCGATGGCGGAGCGGGTGAAGGCGATCGAGACGCCCACGCTCTACGCGAAGCCGATCGCCGGCGACACGGCGAAGGTCACGATCCATCGCCTGTCGAACGGCATGACGGTGTACCTCAGTCCCGATGCGCAGGAGCCATCGGTGGTCGCGCACATCGCGGTCCGCGCCGGTAGCCGCAACGATCCGCGTCTGTCGACGGGCCTCGCCCACTATCTCGAGCACATGCTGTTCAAGGGCACCACCCAGCTCGGCACCCTCGACTACGCGAAGGAGAAGCCGCACCTCGACAAGATCGCGTCGCTGTACGCCGACCTGCGCAAGCCCGGCGCGCAGCGCGACAAGATCCTGAAGGAGATCGATCAGGAGACGCAGGCCACCGCCGAGCTCGCCGTCCCGAACGAGCTCGAGCAGATGTACGCGCGGATCGGCATCACCGGCCTCAACGCGTTCACCGGTAGCGACATGACGGTCTACGTCACGGAGGTCCCCAAGAACCGCCTGGTGCAGTGGGCCACCGTCGAGGCCAGCCGCTACTCCGATGCGGTGTTCCGCCTGTTCTGGCCGGAGCTCGAGGCCGTGTACGAGGAGAAGAACCGCAGCATGGATGCACCCTCTAGTCGGGTCACCGAGGCGTTCTTGCGCGCGCTGTTTCCCGAGCACGGCTACGGCTGGAGCAGCACGCTCGGCGAGATCGATCACCTGAAGAACCCCGCCTACGGCGACATGGTCGCGTTCTTCAACCGCTACTACACGCCGCAGAACATGGCGATCCTCCTCGCGGGCGACATCGACGAGTCGATCCTCCCCGTGCTCGAGAAGGCGTTCGCGAGCTTCAAGCGCCCCGCTGGTGACGCGATGGACGAGGGCGTCCTGACGCCGCAGAAGGGGCGCAGCGTCGTCACCGTCAAGGTGCCCTCGAACGAGGGCGTGAAGCTCGGCTGGCCACTCGTCTCCGCGACCCACGCCGATCGCCTCGCGATCCAGGTCATGGACCTCCTCCTCCTCGACGGTCGCCAGGGCATCCTGTCGCGCGATCTGTTGCTCACGCAGAAGGTCGCCGGCGCCGGCTGTAACCCCACGTTCCTCCGCGAGGGCGGTTACTACGACCTGTGGGCCGACGCGCTCGACGGTCAGAAGCCCGACGACCTCGAGAAGATGTTGCTCGACCTCGTCGGCAAGGTGCAGCGCGGCGAGTTCACCGACACCGATCTCGCCGCCGCGATCCTGGCCGCGGAGCTGAACATGCAGCTCGAGCTCGAGTCCAACGGCGGCCGCATGAGCCTCATGGAAGAGGCGTTCATCACCGGCGAGGACTGGAGCGCCACCGTGTCGCGCATCGATCGCATGCGCAAGGTCACCCGCGCCGACATCATGCGCGTCGCGACGCAGTACCTGTCGAAGGACTACGTCGTCGTCCAGAAGGAGAAGGGCCAGGAGTCGCCGCCGAAGATCACGAAGCCCGGCATCACGGCCGTCAAGCTCGACCCCGCGCGCCGCAGCGGGTTCGCGAAGTCGATCCTCGACATGCCGGTGACGCCGATCGAGCCCGTCGCGATCAAGGAGGGCAAGGACTACCAGCGCGCGAAGCTCGCGACCGGTCCGCTGATCTCGGTCAAGAACACGCGCAACGGCCTGTTCTCGATCCGCTACGAGTTCGACCTCGGCCGCATCGACGACAAGCTCGTCTGCCTCGCGCTCGATACCCTCAAGGTCTCCGGCGCCGGCACCAGGACGCCGGAGCAGCTACAGCGCCAGTGGCACGAGCTCGGCCTCACGTTCGACACCTCGTGCAGCCGCGACGAGTCCGCGATCATGCTGTCCGGCATCGACCGCAACGCCGAGGCCGGCATGAAGCTGCTGGGAGAGTGGATCGCGAGCCCCTCGTTCGACGACGCCATCCTCAAGGCGCGCGTCACCGCGAGCCTGACCGCGCGCGCTAACGCGCTGTTGAACCCGCAGGCGATCGTCGGCGCCTCGGGCCAGTACGCGCGCTGGGGTAGCAACAGCGAGAACCTGGTCGTTCCGTCGAACAAGGAGCTCCAGGCTGCAACGCCGGCGCAGCTCAAGAAGTCGCTCACCGCGTTCTTGCACCTCAAGCACCGCAGCTCGTACTTCGGCCCGCGCGACGCCAAGGACATCGCCGCCCTCGTCACGTTCGGCGACGGCAAGGTCACGCCGAAGCCGCGCATGGTCGCGAAGTACCGCGCGCCGAACACCGGCATCGTCACCGACCAGGAGACCGCCCAGACCCACGTCTGGCTGATCTGGCCGCGCAAGCCCGCGAACGACACCGAGCGAGCGACCGGCACCCTGTTCAGCGAGTACGTGTCGCCCGTCCTCTACCAGGAAGTTCGCGAGGCCCGCGGCCTCGCGTACACCGTGTTCGGCGGCTATGGCACCGGCGCGAAGAAGGCCGACGACGCGAGCCTCTACGCCTACGTCGCCACGCAGGGCGACAAGACGCAGGACGCGCTCGACGCCGTGATCGCCACCCTCCAGCGCCCCCTCGACGACAACCGGCTCGCCCTCGCGAAGGAGACCATCGCGCAGAACCACCGCACGGAGCGCATGCCTCCGCGCGCGATCCCGTTCGTCGTCTACGGCTGGGAGGACGAGGGCGTGACCTCCGATCCGCGCGAGGAGCGCGCGAAGCGCATCGCCGCCGTGACCAAGCCCGCGCTCGAGGCGTGGATCAAGGGCGCGCTCGGCGGCAAGGTCATCCTCTCCGTCACAGGTGATCGCAAGAAGCTCGACGAGGCGAAGCTGACCAAGGTCGCGCCGCTCACCTTCGTGCCGATCGCGAAGCTGTTCGGCTACTGATGCTGTTCGCGCGCTGGCGCACCTACCGCCGGCTCCGGGCCGCCCGCGCTGATGCGAAGCCGACGCTCTGCGACGAGCTCAGCTCGGCCGCCACACGTCGGACTCGAAGCCCTCGCGCAGCGCGCGGAGCACGCGGATCGTGGTCGTCAGATCAGCGCGCGAGATCTGCCTGTACGAGCCCACCGCGGCCATCGTGCGCGCATCCTCGGCATCGAGCGCCGCGACGACCGCCACCCCGCGACGGGTGGGCTGGATCAAGTACGACCGAGCGTGCGCCGGGTTCGCGACGCGCTGGGCGAGACCGTCGGCGACCAGGCCATCCACAACTTCCTGCGTGTGCTGCCGCGTCACGGAGCGCGCGAACGCGAGCTGCGGCACCGTGCGGGCGCCGTAGCGGACCAGGCCACGCAGCACCCCCCGTGCCGTCTCGGAGCGCCCGCCGGCCGTGTGGATCTCGTCGGCCACGTACCGCACGCGCCAGAACAGCGCGACCGCCTCGTCGACCACGGCGCGGACCTCGCCGTCGAGGTGGCGCTTGCGCAGCCGGCGGGGTTTGCGAGCGGCCATGCGTTGATTATGACAGGTTGCCTGTCAAGTACGAACGGGCCCGTGCGCATGATCCGCGATGATCGAGGTACGACAGGCAGATGTCGTCCACCGATCAGCGCCTCGCTCGCCTTGCACCCGAGCTGACCGACGAGCAGCTCATGATCGCGCGTGCGGCCCGCAGCTTCGCGCTGTCGCGCCTCGCTCCGCGCGCGGCCGAGCGTGATCACACGGGCGCGTTTCCCGTCGAGGAGATCGGCGCCCTCGGCGAGCTCGGTCTACTCGCCGCGAAGGTCCCCGCGGCGTTCGGCGGTGGCGGCGCCGACAACGTGGGCTACGCGCTGGCGCTCGAGGCGATCGCCGAGTCGTGCGTGTCGACCGCGGTGATCCTGGCGTCCAGCAACCTCGTCGCGAAGATCCTCGCCGACCACGCGACCCCCGCGCAGCAGCAGCAGTGGCTCGTGCCGTTCGCCGCCGGCCGCCTCGGCCCGGTGAGCTTCGCGCTCAGCGAGCCCGGCTGCGGTTCGGACGCCGCCGCGCTGACCACGACCGCACGACCCGACGGCACGGGCTGGGTGCTCTCCGGCTCGAAGATGTGGATCACGAGCGGCGCCCACGCGGGCGTGCACCTCGTGTTCGCGCGCACCGACGGTCCGGGGCCCGGGGGCATCAGCGCGTTCATCGTGCCGCGCGGCACCCCCGGCCTCGTCGTCGGCAAGGAAGAGGACAAGATGGGGCAACGCGCCTCCGGCACCGTCGCGCTCGCGTTCGATGACTGTCGCCTCCCCGGTGAGGCGCTCCTCGGCGTCCGCGGCGGCGGCTACGCGATCGCGCTGTCCGCGCTCGGGGCCGGCCGGGTCGGCATCGCCGCGCTGTCGATCGGCATCGCCGAGGCCGCTCTGGCCGCCGGCGTCAGCTACGCGCACGAGCGGCGCGCGTTCGGCCACGCCCTCGGCGAGTTCCAGAATACGCAGTGGATCCTCGCCGATTCGCGCACCGAGCTCGACGCGAGCTGGCTGCTGACGCTGCGCGCCGCGCGCCTTCTCGACGCTGGCGACAAGGCCGCCGCCGAGACCAGCATGGCGAAGCTGTTCGCCTCGGAGACCTGCGGCCGGATCGTCGACCGCGTCGTCCAGCTCCACGGCGGGTATGGCTACTCGAAGGACTTCGCGATCGAGCGCATGTACCGCGACGCCCGCGTCACCCGCATCTACGAGGGCACCAGCGAGATCCAGCGCATCGTGATCGCGCGCGACCTGCTTCGCTGAGGCGGATGCTAGGGTGCGCCATGGCGTTCGAGCTCGTGTTCGTGGGGACGTGCAAGGCACCGATCGGGCGACACTTCGCCGGCCCCGTCGAGCCGCAGTTCCCCGTGGGCACCGCGTTTCCTCTCGAGATCGGAAAGCGCATCGTCCTGGGTAAGGCGAAGGACTGCGCGATCCTCGTGGAGTCGATGCTCGCGCAGCGACATCACGTCGCCGTCACGCTCTCCGTCACCGGTGGGAGCCCGGCGCTGCTCGTCGAGAACCTCGGCGGCGGCAGCCACATGTTCGCGAGCGGCAAGTATGTCGACGATCGCATCCAGCTCGCCCCCGGCGGCCGCTTCGAGCTCGGCGGGGTCCTGATGTTCGAGTTTCGCGGCTGATGTACGACGCCGAGGCGGAGCGGTTGCTCGCGTGGGCGCTGCCGCTGCGTGGGTTGCGCTGGCGGGGGTTCCGGCGGAATCGCCGCCAGGTGTACCGGCGCTTGCGGCTGCGGATCGCGGAGCTGCGCCTCGCGGGCTTCGACGCCTATCGCGCGCGTCTCGCGAAGCATCCGGACGAGTGGGGCGTGCTCGAGTCGCTGTGCCGCGTGACGATCTCGCGGTTCGGGCGCGACCGCGAGATGTGGACCGTGCTCGTCGACGATGTCCTCCCCAAGCTCGCGGCCGCGAGGCTCGCGATCCGCGCGTGGAGTGCAGGCTGCGGCGCGGGCGAAGAGCCGTTCACCCTCGCGATCGCGTGGGCGCTCGAGATCGCACCGCGCTGGCCGAGCGTCGCGCTCGACGTGCTGGCGACGGATGTCGACGACACCCAGCTCGCGCGCGCGGCCGTGGGCAGGTTTCCGGCTGGCGCGCTCCGCGAGCTCCCGGACGGCTGGCGAGCCGCGGCGTTCGACGAGCGCGAGGGCGAGGCGACGATCCGCGCCGTGATGCGTGCACCGGTGCGCTTCGGACTTCACGATCTGCGCTCCCCGCCGCCGGCGGGTCCGTTCGATCTCGTGCTGTGCCGCAACCTCGCCTACTCGTACTTCGACGAGCCGACCCAGGGGGCGCTCACCGCATCGCTGCGGGCCGTGATGCGCGCCGGGAGCGTGCTCGTCGTCGGCGCGGACGAGCGGCTGACCGACACGCGTGACTTCGTGCTGCGATCGCACGGCATCTACGTCGCGCGCTAGGCGAAGAGCTACTGCGCGGTGATGCCGGCCCGCCCCTGTCGGAGCACGAACTTCTGCACCTTGCCGGTCGCCGTTTTCGGGAGCTCGGTCACGAAGTGAAACCCATGGGGGCACTTGAAGTGCGCCAGGTGCGCGCGCGTGTGCTCGCGGAGCTCGGCCGCGGTCACGACGCCCCCCTCGCGCAGTACGACGAACGCGTGCGGCGCCTCGCCCCACTTCTCGTGCGGCATGCCGACGACCGCCACCTCGAGCACCGCCGCATGTTTCAGCAGCAGCCCCTCGATCTCGATCGACGAGATGTTCTCGCCGCCGCTGATGATCACGTCCTTGATGCGATCGCGGATCTCGATGTACCCGTCGGGGTGCACGACGGCGGCATCCCCGGAGTGAAACCAGCCGCCGCGCATCGCCGTCGCGGTGGCCTCGGGATCGGCGAAGTACCCCTCCATCACCACGTTGCCACGCACCACGATCTCGCCGGTCGTCGCGCCATCCGCCGGCACCTCGTGGCCTGCCTCGTCGACGACGCGCACCTCACCCGACGTCACCAGCTCCACGCCCTGCCGCGCCTTGATCATCGCGCGCATATCCGCCGAGAGTGCCGCGTGCTCCGGTCGCGGCTCGCAGATCGTGATGAACGGCGCCGTCTCGGTCAGCCCGTAGAGCTGCGTGACCTCCCAGCCCAGCTCGCCTTCCACCCGGTTGATCGTCGCGGCCGCGGGAGGCGCGCCGGCGGTCAGCACGCGCACGCCCCGCGGCGCACCTCGCCGCATCGCCTGGTCGGCACTCGCGAGCCCGATCAACACCGTCGGCGCCGCGCACAGCATCGTGATCCGCTCGCGGCCGAGCAGCTCGAAGATGCGCGCCGGATCCACCTTGCGCAGGCACACGTGGGTGCCGCCGATCGCCGTGACGGTCCACACGAACGTCCAGCCGTTGGCGTGGAACATCGGCAGCGTCCACAGATACCTGTCCGCCGGTGTCATGTGGAGATGCACCAGCGTCCCGACAGAGTTCAGATATGCGTTGCGATGCGTGATCATCACGCCCTTCGGCCGTGCGGTCGTTCCGCTCGTGTAGTTGATCGAGAGCAGATCCGTCTCGGCGATCACCGGTCGGACGAGGGCGCTCACCTCGGCACGCGCGATCTCCGTCTCGTAGTCCAGCCACCCCGGCTGCGCCGCTTCGAGCGCGACGAAGCTGGTCACCCCGGGCAGCCGATCGCGAATGCCGTCGATCGCGGCGAGATACTCGGGGGCCGCGCACACCACCTTCGCGCCCGAGTGCCCGATGATGTACGCGAAGTCATCGGCGGTCAGCCGGTAGTTGATCGGCACGAGCACCGCGCCGAGCTGCGGCACGGCATAGAACGACTCGAGCTGCGCATGCGTGTTCGGGGCGATGTACGCCACGCGATCACCGTGCGCGATACCGAGCCGCTGCAGCGCCGCCGACCAGCGATCGCACCGGTCGAACAGCTGCGCGTAGCTCATCCGGCGCTCGCCATCGACCACGGCCTCGCGGTCGCCAAACAGGCGCCGGCTGCGTCGCATGAACTCGAGAGGCGTGAGGGCCGTCTGCATGGTGCTCCTACTCTGTCACGCCGCTGCCGTCACGTGCTCATGACATCGCCTCGAGCGCGGCCGCGATGGTGTCGAGCGTCTTGAGGCGGGCGAACCGCTTGCAGTTCCCTTCGACGAGCGTCCACGGCGCGAGCTCCGTCGACGTCCGCTCGACCATCTCGTTGACCGCCTGGTCGTAGAGCGGCCACCGCTTGCGGTTGCGCCAGTCCTCTTCGGTGATCTTGTACTTCTTGAAGCCCACGGCCGACCGCTCCTCGAACCGGCGCAGCTGCTCGTCCTGATCGATGTGCAACCACAGCTTGACGAGCGCGACGCCCTTCCGGACCAGCTGCTCTTCGAACTCGTTGATCTCCCCGTACGCTCGCTGCCAGTCGGCAGGCGCGCAGAACCCCTCGACCCTCTCGACGAGGACGCGGCCGTACCACGATCTGTCGAAGATCGTCATCTGGTTCGCCCGCGGCAGGTGCCGCCAGAACCGCCACAGGTAGGGATGCTGGCGCTCGTCCTCCGACGGCGCCGCGATCGGCACGATCCGATACATCCGCGCGTCGAGCGCGCTGGTGACGCGACGGATGTTGCCGCCCTTGCCGGCGGCGTCGACTCCCTCGTAGACCACCACCGACGGGACCCGCTTCTTGAGCGCGCGCCGCGCCGCGCGGTTGAGCCGGCCTTGCGCCTCCTCCAGCCGCTCGCGGTAGGCCTCCTCGTCGACGGTCTGCGTCAGGTCGAGCGCCGACAAGATCGTCACGGTCGAGGCGCTCGTCACGACCACCGGGGGCAGGGGCGGCGGCGGCGCCGCGCGCCGTGCGAGCTGCTGCCGGAGTGCGTCGCGAACGGTGCGGCCGACCGTGAGGATCTGATACCGGCGGTCGCTCGCTTCGATCACGTGCCACGGCGCCACGGCCGTCGACGTGCGCCGCAGCGCGTGGGACGAGATCCTCGCGAACCGGTCGTAGATCGCGAAGTGCTCCCAGTCCGCCTCCGTGACGCGCCAGCGCGTGCGCGGATCCTTCTCCAGCGAGCGCAGCCGCTTGCGCTGCCGGTCCTTCGACAGGTGCATCCAGAACTTGAGCAGCACGGCGCCATCGGCGGCGAGCATGTTCTCGAAGGCGACAACTTCCGCGAGC
>JAYVLW010000425.1:0-13079 GCA_043759315.1 Myxococcales bacterium | reverse complement strand
CCGCGCCGATCTCGATGGCTGGGCGCGCCTGTCCACGAAGGTGACGCGGGGGCTCACCGTGCACCTCGGCGTCGAGACCCGCGATGTTCACGCGCTGGTCAGCACCGCATCGGGATCGATCGAAGACGAGGGCCGCGACGTGCGCGCGCTGGTCGGGCTCGAGCTCTCGTTCGGCGCGCTCGGGGTCACGGCGATTGCCAGCGGCCTGCGGGATGACACCGGCGGGCGACACCCGCTCGGCGGCCAGGTCGTGGTGCGCTCGTCGTTCCTCGGGCCGCCGTCGGTGCTCGGGCCCTCCGATCACATCGAGCGCGTCGAGCTCTCGGGCACGATCGGCCTGCGCGAGGTCACGTCGCTCGTCGTTCGCATGCGCGCGATCGCGCGCGATCCCACCGCGAAGGCGCTCGTCGTCACCTTCGATGGCGTCAGCGGTGGGTGGGCCACGCTGCAGGAGCTGCGCGACGAGATCGTCCTGATCAAGCGCACCGGCCGCAAGGTGTTCGCGTACATGGTCTCGGGGACCGGCCGCGACTACTTCATCGCGTCGGCCGCCGACAAGATCTACGTGGACCCCGCGGGCGGCGTGCGCCTCGTCGGGATCGCGGGCACCACGATGTACTTCAAGGGCTTCTTCGACATGGTCGGCGTCGCGCCGCAATTCGAGAAGATCGCGGAGTACAAGAGCGCCCCGGAGCAGTTCACGAACACCGGCCCGAGCGACACCGCGGCGAAGATGCACAACGAGCTCTACGACTCGCTGTGGGATCGGTGGCTGACCCAGGTCGCCGATGGGCGGAAGCTCTCGAAGGCGGACGTGCAGGCGCTGGTCGATGCGGGGCCGTACACCTCAGGCGATCTCGCGAAGGACAAGAAGCTCGTCGACGACGTCGCGGCGCCCGACAAGGTCGCGCAGCTCGTCGCCTCCGAGATGGGCGTGATCCTCCCGGTCGACGTGCCGCCACGCGAGCGTCCTGATCGCTGGACCTGGCCGAAGGTCGCCGTGATCTATGTCGACGGCGACATCACCGACGGTGCGTCGAGGTCGATCCCGTTCCTCGGCCGATCGCTTGCCGGCAGCGAGACGCTCGTCGGGGCGCTGTCCTCGGCGCGCGCGGATCCCAGCATCGGCGCGATCATCCTGCGGATCGATTCTCCGGGGGGCAGCGCGCTCGCCTCGGAGCTGATCTCGCGGGAGGTGTTCGCCACGCGTGGCGTGAAGCCGATCCTGTGCTCGATGTCGGACGTCGCAGCCTCGGGCGGCTACTTCGTCGCGGCGGGGTGCGACGCGATCTACGCGGAGCCGATGACGATCACCGGATCGATCGGCATCTTCTACGGCAAGTTCGATCTCGGTGGTCTCGCGCAGCGGCTCGGCATCACGACCGATACCTACAAGCGCGGCAAGCGCTCCGACGTGGAGAGTCTGTACCGCCCGTACACCGACGAGGAGCGCGCGGTGATGCTCGACAAGCTTCGCTACATGTATGGCCGGTTCGTCGGCGCAGTCGCCGAAGGCCGCTCGATGAAGAAGGACGACGTCGACGCGGTGGGCCGCGGCCACGTGTGGACCGGCGCGCAGGCACAGCCGATCAAGCTCGTCGACAAGTTCGGCGGCATCGGCGACGTGCTCGATGAAGCGAAGCGTCGCATGAAGCTCGCACCGGGTGCGCGCGTCCAGCTCGTCGAGTTGCCGAGCTCTCCCCCGAGTCTGCTCGGCACGTTGACGTCGCTGCTCGGCGCGCACGCGGAGGCGCCGATGGCGCTGACGGATCTGCCCCTGGTGAAGTCATTCCTCGCGGGCATTCCAGCGTCCGTGCTCGCTCAGCCGGACGCCGCACAGGCGCGCCTGCCGAACGACATCGTCTGGGAGTGAAGGTCGATCAGCGCGCGCCGAGGAACGTGCCGTCGGGCTTGAACGACGTGATCGTGGTGCTGGCCCCTTCGGTGAACGTCAGCTCGTACTGCGTCTCGCCGCCAACGACGAGCCGCTTCGGTGCCGGGATGTGGCGCGGATACGCGATGGCGAACGCCCGCATCACCGGCGTCGGGATGTCGGCGAGGTTGATGGTGCCGTCCGTGGCGGGCTGCGCCGGTGTGCCGGCCGGCGGGAGGACCGGGATGATCCGCTCGGGGGTCCGCGCTGGCTCGTATCCGCACATGCCGATCGCCACGTTGAACAGGCCGATCAGCAGCATGCCGCCGGTCACGGTGATCCAGTACTTGCGGTGCTTGCGCGAGAACGGCCGCGCGCGATCCTTCGCCACGGCTATTCGTTTAGCACGCCGGTCGATGCCTACCTATTGGCAGAGCGTCACCTGCGACACCATGGTCGTCGTCGCCGCCGAGGGAGTGCCGCTGCCGAGCTGCCCGTAGGCATTCCAGCCGAGGCAGCTGACCGAGCCATCGTCGAGCGCGAAGCAATCGTGGTAGCTCCCGGCGGCGATCGACACGGCCGGGCGGGGCAACGTGATCTGGATCGGCGCGGCGCCGAACCGCTCGCCCCAGCAGAACACGCTACCCGCCGGGGTGCGCCCACACGTGTGATCGGCCCCGGCCGTGAGCTCGACGATGCCGGTGAGGAGCGGGACCCGCACCTCGCCGAAATGGGGGAGCTGGTCGCCCATGCCGAGCTGGCCGTTGCCGTTCGCGCCCCAGCATCGCAGGTCGCCGGCCACCAGCGCCGCGCAGGTGTGGCCGTAGCCATTCGCGATCGCCGCGGCCGTGGCGACGCCGGGGACGATGCGCGGGCTGTAGACGTCGATGCCGATCTGCGTGTCGACCTGGCCCGTCCCGTTCGCTCCCCAGCAGTACACGAAGCCGCCCTGGATCGTGCACACGTGGCGGTAGCCGTTCGCGAGCACCTGGGTGCCGCTCGGCACCGCGGTGAATGGCGTCGCGTGCGGCATGCCGAGGGGATCGCCGACCTCGCCGTTCGCATTGCTGCCGGAGCACGTCACGGCGGCTCCTTGCAGCGCGCAGCCGTACGTGAGCCCTCCCCCGATCGACGACGCACTCGCGTGCTGCGCGACGAGCACGGGCACCGCGGTATCGGTCGCGAGACCGTCGCCGAACTGGTTCTCGGAATCGCGCCCCCAGCAGTACACCTGCGCCCCCGCGATCGCACAGGCGTGCTCCTCGGCGACGCCGAGCTTCGTGATCGGCGGCAGCGCCAGCTTCTCGGGCGTCGGGTTGCACTTGGCGGCGCCGCACGTCATCTGCGACGGGCGTCCGATCTCGCCGCGCCGGTTGATGCCCCAGCACCAGACGTCGCCGTTCTCCATCCGCGCGCAGGTGTGCGCACTCATCGCGGACACCTCGAGGGCGCGGCACGGGCTGGCATCGGCGGGCGGGCCGCTGTCCGACGCGTCGGATGTGTCGTCGGCGACATCGCCGGGCGCGGTCCCCCCGGGCGTCGTGAACCCACAACCGCCCATCAGGATCGCGACGAGGAGGCCGCACCGCACGACGGGATCATATAACGTGCGGGCCGTGTCGCGGTGGCAGCGGTACTGGTTCGACGACGGCGGCCGCTGGGCAGCTGCGATCGTCCGCATCGCGATCGCCTGTGCGGTGTTGCTCACGCTCGCCCGCCTGGCCACCCAGGACCCGCTGGTCGCCCCCGCCGGGCTCTACCGACCCGTCGGCATCTGGATGCTGCTGGGGCACGCGATCCCACCTGACGCCGTGATCGGCATCCTGTGGGTGGCCGCATGGGCCGGCACCGTCGCGATGCTCGTCGGCCTGTACACGCGCGCGGCCACCGCGGTGAGCTTCGGTGCGGCGGTGGCGCTCGCCGCGATCTCGTTCTCCGGCAGCAGCACGTGGTCGCACCAGTACAACGTGGTGTTCCTCGCACAGTGTGCGTTCCTCGGCGCGCGTGGTGGCGACGTGCTCTCGATCGACGCGTTGATCCGCCGGCATCGCAAGCTGCCGCCGATCAACGTGGAGCGCGGCTATCAGTGGTCGCTCCGGCTCGTGCAGCTCGCGGTCGCGCTGATGTTCGCGGGCGCGGTGTTCCACAAGGTCATGCACGGCCACGGCACGCTGCGCTGGGCGCTCTCCGACAACCTGCGCAACCACTTGCTCGTCCGCTTCGACCTCGCGGGGCTCGATCGCCCGGCCGTCGTCGACTGGATCATCGACGACGTGTGGAAGTTCCGGAGCGCGGCGGTCCTCAACCTCGTGACGCAGTTCGTTCCGATCCTCGCGTGCGTGTTCGTGCGGCGGCCGTGGGTGCGCGCCGTCAGCGGTCTCGCGTTCGTCACCGAGACCATCGCCCTCGGCCTCGTGATCAGCCTGTGGAACCTGCACTGGCTGCCGCTCGTGGCGGTGTTCGTCGACTGGGACGCGCTCCTGCGCAAGCGTGAGGTCCCCGCGCACGGCGGCACCTGGACGCCGCCGCGCGCACCGCGGATCTTCGTGATCGCGTTCGTCTCGTACGAGGTCCTGACGTCGTTCATCCCGACGCTCGATCAGCGGCTCAACACGTTTCCGTTCTCGAGCTTCCCGATGTTCGCCACCATCCGCGCCGAGGAGCCGTACGGCGAGCACCTCGCCTACACCGTTCCCGGCGGTCACATCGCGCCGATCTCCGCGCCGGTGCACATGTTCGCGCAGCGCTGGCTCGATCACACCTTCCGCACCCTCTCTACCGAGCGCGACCCCGAGCGCATTCGCCGCAAGCTCACCCAGATCCTCGAGCAGGCGCCGTCGCGCTACCCCGATGCCACGATCAAGGATCTGCGCGCGTATCTCAGCCTGTTCGTCGCGCCCGCGTATCCCGCGCCGGCGCACTTCGAGCAGCACGACATCGCGATCACCGGCGAGCTGCATGCCGACGGCACGTTCCGGACCGTGCTCGGAACGCTCACGGGAACCACGCTGGAGCTGCGGCCGCGGAACATCGACGCACGTGAGGTGCGCCTCGTCTACTACAAGGACGACGACCCCACGCCGATCGATCTCCCGGCCGCGCGCACCGGCGATCGGTTCGCGCTGCCGCAGCTCGCGGGCAGTCCGCTCTACATCGTCGCGATCATCGACGGCACGCCGTGGCTCGTGGCGTCGCGCAAGTAGCTGCGTGTTCGTGGACGCGTCACCGCAACAGCGCGGCGAGGTCGCCCGGCAGCGGTGCCTCGACCGTACGCGAGCCGCCCTCGGGGTGCGGGAACGACACCCTCGCGGCATGCAGCGCGTGCCGCGGTAGAACGAACAGCGCCGCGAGATCGGGCACGAGGCCCTCGTCGCAGTAGCGGATGAACGCGTCCTCGCCGTGCGCGTAGAGCTTGTCGCCGACGATCGGGAAGCCCAGCGCCGCGAGGTGCGCGCGGATCTGGTGCTGCCGGCCGGTGACGAGCGTGCACCGCACGAGCGCCGTGTCGGGTCCGCGCTGCTCCACGCGCACGCGCGTGATCGCCTGGGCTCCACCTGGGCCGGTCAGCATGCGCACGTGGGGCAACCGGGTCGGGTCGCCGGGTAGAGCGACGCGGAGCGGCAGATCGATCGTGGTCTCGGTGTCCCACGGCGGCTGGCCGTGGACGAGCGCGAGGTACTGCTTCGAGACGGCGGTCTTGCTCGCGAACGCCTGCTTGAGCGTGACGGCCGCAGCGCGATCGCGCGCGACCACGAGACACCCCGAGGTCTCGCGATCGAGGCGATGCGCGATCTGCAGCTCCGGCTCGCCGGGGTACTTCTCGCCGAGCACGCGGGTGAGGGTGTTGAAGTAGAACTTCGCGCTCGCGTGGACGGGGAGGCCCGCGGGCTTGTCGATCACGAGGAGGCGCGGGTCGGCGTACAGCGTGGTGAACGTGCGGGGGCAGGGCGGTTCGGCGCGCGCGGGTCGGCGGATCAGATACCGCTCGCCGGCGGCGACGGTGGTCGCGGGCTTGAGCGTGTGGCCGTCACCGCGCGAGAGCTGCGTGCCGATGACCTGCTGGATCTTCGTGCGGGAGAGGCGGGAGATCTGCGTCTTGATGAAGTGATCGAGGCGCAGGCCCGCGAGCTCCGGAGGCACGATCAGCGCGCGCTCGATGATCCGCGGCGAGCCGTCGGCGTGGAGGTGCGAGGTCAGGCCCCAGTCGATCGATGGGTCTGCACCTGGTGGCAGCGAGAACGCATCGACGGCAGGCTCGACCTCGTCTTCTCCGTCCTCGTCGGCGTCACTCGAGCTCGTCGACGTCGTCGCCACCGGCGGCCTCGATGTCGTACTTCTTCATCAGCTTCCGGAAGTACTTGCGATCGATGTCGGACTCTCGCGCGGCGTGCGAGATGTTGCCGGTGTTGCGGCGGAGCAGCTCGGCGATGTAGTTGCGCTCGAACGACGCGACCCACCGCTCCTTCGCATCCTTGAACGTCTGGTTCAGGAGCTCTTCGTTCGGCGCCGGAGCGGGGGCGGCAGGATCCATCGCGATCGGGTTCGCGCCCGAAGGCTGCGTGGTCGCGCGGCGCTGCGCCAGCATCCGGCCACTCGCGCCGGAGTGGGTCGGTGGTCGCGCGGAGCGCACGTAGTCGGGCAGGTCGGACAGCTCGAGCTCCCCGGCGTCGCAGAACGAGACCGCGCGCTCGACGACATTGACCAGCTCTCGCACGTTGCCCGGCCACGGATAGCTCTGCAGCGCGGCCAGCGCGTCGCGCGCCACGGAGCGCACCTTCGGCTGCCCGGTCGGCAGCTTGTTGTACGAGCCATGATCGAGGAAGTGCTGGAGCAGGAGCGGGATGTCATCCGCGCGCTCGCGGAGCGACGGCAGGTGCAGGCGCACCACGCTGAGCCGATAGAACAGATCCTGTCGGAACCGACCGGCCTTGACCTCGTCTTCGAGGTTGCGGTTCGTGGCGGCGATGATCCGGACGTCGACCTTCGCGGCCTTCGCGGAGCCGACGCGGCGGACCTCGCGCTGCTCGAGGGCCCGCAGCAACTTCGGCTGGAGATCGATCGGCAGCTCGCCGAGCTCGTCGAGGAACAGCGTGCCGCCATCGGCCTGCTCGAACAGCCCCTGGCGCGTCATCACGGCGCCGGTGAAGCTGCCCTTCTCGTGGCCGAACAGCTCGCTCTCGATCAGGTTCGGTGGCACGGCGCCGCAGTCGAACACGACGAGGTCGTTGCGCGAGCGCGGCGACAGCGAGTGGATCGCCTGCGCGACCACCTCCTTGCCGGTGCCGGTCTCGCCGTCGATGACCACCGTGGTCGCGGTCGGCGCGATCTTCTCGATGATCGAGTAGATCTCGCGCATGCGCGCGTTGCCGCCGATCAGCCCGGCGCAGCGATCGCTGCGCGAAGGGACGATCTGGACCTCCTCCTCCTTCGCATTGAACCGGAGCTGGCTCTGCCCCGCGGACAGGACCGCGCCCGGCTTGATGAACGCCTCGCGGACGCGGACCTTGTTGATGAAGGTGCCGTTCGTCGAGTGGTTGTCGACGAGCACGTAGCCCGTGTCGTCCTGGACGATCTTGCAGTGGTAGCGGGAGACCGTGTCGTCGTGGAGGACGATGTCGTTGTCGTCCATCGAGCCGATGCGGATCTCTTCCTTGTCGAACGTCCACTCCTGCGTCGGATCGTCGACACCCTGCAACATGCAGCGACGCAGGTGCAGCGTTGGACCGCGGTCCAGGTAGCTGACCTTCGTCGGTGGGACGAAGTCCGGGAACTTCTTCACGTTCCCAGGACGATAGCCCAAACTCGCCCCGAGCGGGGAGCTAGCGACTCGCGACCGCGGCGCCGTGCCGGATCAGGCTGGACGCGCGCGCTTCTTCTGCACGACGACGAACACGCCTGCGAGCAGCGCCGAGATCGCGAGCGCGATGCCGATCACCAGCGGCTTGCTGACGCCGCGCTTGCCGGTCGCCGCCCCGGTGCACGTGCCGTCGCTCGTCAGCGGGGCCGCGTCGCTCGCGGTGAACGCGAGGTCGAGGCCGTCGTCCATCAACGGACCGCCGGGCCCGGCGAACCGGTAGTCGTGGCCCGGGTCCGCCGCCGCGCCCACGCGGGTGTGCTGGATCGCGATGCCTGGCCCGTCCTCGACCTTGACCTCGGTCTCGCCGGGCCGGGGCACGCGGAACCGGTCGCGCAGCAGCAGGGTGTGCTTGCCGCGAACGGAGGGCAGGCACGCCCAGGCGATCATGTCGATCGAGAACGAACCGGCCGCCACCTGCGGGGCCCCCATACCGACGGCGACCGTCGACCAGCTCACCAGCTGGGTGATGCCGTCGATGGTGAGCTCGAGCGAGGCGCCGACCTCGCCGGCGAGCTTGTCGCCGAACTCCTGCCCCTCCTGCTCGGAGATCTGACCGTCGTGGTTGGCGTCGATCGAGGGCCGGATCTGGGCCCCGGGGACCTCGCCGAAGAACACCGTGTAGGCCAGGCGCACACGGTCGGCCGCCGGGGTCAGCTTGATGTAGCGGTTGTTGTCGTCGACGGAGGGTGCGACGTGGGCCGCGGCGGTGGTGGCCGCGAGCGTGACCGCCAGCACGAGCGGGGTCGGGCCTCGACGCATGGCGGCATCCTGCCATGCCCATGGCCGATCGTTCCGATTGACCGTGCTGGATCCATCGTGGTCAAGTCCCCGGCGATGAGGAAGATCACCGGCTTTAGCTTTATTTCGGGTGCAGCGCTCGCCACGGTCCTCGGTGCGTGCGGCGACGACGGCGCCGGCGGAGCCGACCTGTTCCCGCCGAAGCCGGAGTGCGTCGGCACCGACCTCGTGCCGTATGCCGGCATGCAGCAGCAGGTGATCTCGAAGCTCGAGATCGGCTCCGCGATGGATGGCTTCGATCTCGACAAGGACGGCGATCCCGACAACAAGCTCGCCGCGGTCGCGAGCCTCGCGAAGAGCGCGATCGAGGACTCGTTCAAGAACTACTCGATCGTGATCCCGGTCGAGTTCTTCGACCTCCAGGCAGCCGCGGCCGACACCTGCGTGAAGTTCGCGCTCTACCTCGGCGCCTACGTCACCGACTCCGATGCTGACGGCAAGAAAGCGTACATCGATAACGGCGACTGCAACGATCACGACATGGCTATCAAGCCGGGCGCGACCGAGAACGAGACGAACCTCGTCGACGACGACTGTGACGGCAAGGCCGACGAGACCGTGACCGGCAACTCGCTCAACGCCGTTGACGCCGATGGCGACACGTACAGCCCGGCCACCGGCGACTGCGACGATCGCCCCGGCATGGGCGCGTCGATCCACCCCGGCGCCGCGGAGATCTGCGGCGACGGCCTCGACAACGACTGCGACGGTGTCGCCGACCGCACCGAGGACGCGGGGGGCAACGCCATCGCGTGCAGCCCGTACGAGGCCGGCAAGGCCGACATCTACCTCGATCCACTCTCGTTCTCCGCGCCGAACACGCCAGTCATCACGTTCAAGGACGGCGTGATCACCTCCGAGGGCGGCACGCTCACGCTCAACTCCGGTCCGTCGGTGTTCGCCGTCGCCATCCCGGTCACCGATGGCATCACGCTCGACCTCAAGATCTCCGGTGCGACGATCAAGGCCGACGTGGTTCAGGCCGGCTCGGCGATCGTCCTCAAGAATGGTCACCTCGGCGGCGTCCTCGACGCGCACACGGCGGATACCATCCGCGGCCTCGAGGTCGAGCAGATCGGCCTGACCAAGGAGAGCTCGCTGCTCGACGCGACGTTCGCGAACCTCCTCGGACCACTCCTCGCGCTGCCCAAGGCGAAGGCCAGCATCACGAAGAAGTACACCGGCTGCCGCACGCCCGACATTGATGTCGACGGCGACGGTCTCGAGGCGTTCTGCGATCTCGATCCGAACGACGAGATCAAGAACGTCGACATCTGCATCGACGGCGACGGCACCGAGGTCAAGGACATCGTCGGCGGCGACGGCCTCGTGACGATGCAGTGCTCGGAGGCACTCAAGGGCGGCAAGAACCGCTTCGTCGACGGGATCTCGGTCGAGCTCAACTTCGAGACCACCGCGGTCAAGTCGATCAAGCCCCCGCGTTGATCCGATGACCGCGACCCTGCTGCTGGCGTCGGCCTCTCCCCGCCGGCGCGAGTTGCTCCAGCGTGTGGGCCTGCTCCTCGAGATCCGCGCCGCGGAGGTCGACGAGCGGCCGCTCGACGACGAGGCCCCGACCGCGTACGTGATGCGGGTCGCGCGCGCGAAGGCCGCGGCCACGCAGCGCCGTCCCGAGGAGTGGGTGCTCGCCGCCGACACCACCGTCACCCTCGACGGACAGATCCTCGGCAAGGCCGAGACGCCCGAGGAGGCCGCGAAGATGCTGCGCTGGCTCGCCGGCCGCGCGCACGAGGTCATCACGGGGTTCATCCTCGTCGGCGAGCGCGACGGTCATGCGGTGATCCACGAGGGCCTCGTCGGCACCGAGGTCCAGTTCATCGATCTCGATGCGGGCACCCTCGCGGACTACGTGGCGAGCGGTGAGTGGCGCGGCAAGGCCGGGGCGTACGCGATCCAGGGCATCGCCGCCGCGTTCGTCGCGTCCGTGCGCGGCTCGGTCACCAACGTCATCGGCCTCCCGCTCGCGGAGGTCCTCGCCGCGCTCCGCGAAGCCGGTGGACCCGTCCCGCGGCTCGCCGCCGGCACGCCCGCATGACCATCGCCTTGCGCTGGCGCGAGGTCCGTGCCCGTGTCGATGCCGCCTGCGCTCGCGCGCACCGCGCACCTTCCGACGTCACGCTGATCGCCGTGTCGAAGACGCACCCGGTGTCGGCGATCCGCGAGGCCGCGGCCGCGGGAGCCACGGACTTCGGCGAGAACTACGCGCAGGAGCTCGCGGAGAAGCGCGCCGAGCTCCCCGAGCTGCGCTGGCACTTCATCGGCCGGCTCCAGCGCAACAAGGCGAAGCTCGTCGCCGGTCACGTGGTGCTGATCCACGCCGTGGATACCGTGGAGCTCGCGCACGAGCTGGCGAAGCGCGCGGCCGGCACGCTGCAGCCGGTGCTGCTCTCGGTCAACGTCGCCGGCGAGGACACCAAGGGCGGCGTCACGCCCGAGACCGCCTCGGCGCTCGCGCGAGCAGTCGCCGCGGTTCCGGGCATCCGCCTCGATGGCCTGATGACGATGCCGCCACCCGCCGACGATCCCGAGGCGTCGCGCCCCGCGTTCCTGGCCCTCGCGCGGCTCCGCGATCGCCTCGCGCAGGAGCTCGGTGCACCGCTGCCCGTGCTCTCGATGGGTATGTCGGGCGATTTCGAGGTCGCGATCGCCTGCGGCGCGACCCACGTGCGGGTGGGCACCGCGATCTTCGGCGCTCGTTAGCACGGGCGGCAAATGGTTGAAATCGTGCTCGTCCTGCCGCTGGGCTCGCCGATCGTGATGATGCGCTCCCGCCTGACGTTTCTGGTTGCCGGGACGGGCTGTTCTGGGGCAGGTTCCGCGCCATGAAGCACCTGGTCCTCGGAACGCTGGTGGTGACGGCCGCGTGCGGTGGCGGCGGTGGGGACGAGGTCGTGCTTCCCGATGCACCCGGTGGTGGTGGACAGGTGATTCCGTACCAGCCGTTCACCGCGCGCACGCGAAGCGTGAGCAAGCACAGCAACCATCAGATCTCGACGACGGATCTGATCGGACCTATCGCGTGCGGCCTGCCCGAGGATCAGTCGGCCGGGCTCGGCACGTCGGGCAGCCAGATCCTCCTCAACATCAGCGACAACAACTTCCGGAACTGCCCGGTCGGCACGTACCCGATCCGGTCCGGTTGCACGATCCCGAGGATGGACACGTTCCAGACCCAGGTGCCCGAGGGCTGCGCGTACTTCCGCAAGTACGACCAGCAGGGCAGGCTGCTCGGAACCGCGATCGCCACGGCCGGTGCGATCGGCGTCTCGGGCACCGAGAGCTCCTGCACGTTCCAGATCAACCTCAGCTTCGCCGGTCAGACCCACGCGGATACGTTCACGCTGACCAACTGGCCGATGTCGTGGCCGTGGTGCAAGTGATCGAGAACCGCTGGTTTTTCGCGCCTGTCCGACCCCTCGTGTAGCGTCTGCGGGGTGCGCATCCTCGGTATCGACCCCGGTAGCCGCGTCTGCGGCTACGGCGTCATCGACGAGGCGGGCGGCGAGCTCCGGTACGTCGAGTGCGGCCTGCTGACGGCGCCCGAGGGCCAGCCGATGGAGCAGCGGCTCGGCGAGATCGCGCGCGGGCTCAAGGAAGTGATCGAGGAGCTGCGGCCCGCTGTGTGCGCGGTCGAGGACGTGTTCGTGCAGCAGAACCCGCGCAGCGCGCTGGCCCTGGCGCAGGCGCGCGGGATGGCGCTCGCCGTGATCGGGCTCGCGGGGCTCACGGTCGCGAGCTATCCGCCGGCGACCGTGAAGAAGGCGGTATCGGGATCGGGCAAGGCGGAGAAGGCGCAGATCGCTCGGATGGTCCAGGTGCTGATCGGGCTCACCACGCTGCCGCGCGCGGACGCCACGGATGCGCTCGCGGTGGCGATCACCCACGGCCGCATGGTGCGGCCCACGTCGGTGCGCATCGTTCCCGCCGTGGTAAGAGCGAGGGCGACATGATCGCGCGGCTCGAAGGAGTGCTGCACCGCGACGGAGATCGCGTGATCGTCGACTGCAACGGCGTCGGCTACGAGGTGACGTGCTCCGCGTACAC
The DNA here is from genome assembly GCA_043759315.1 of Myxococcales bacterium. Taxonomy (GTDB): domain Bacteria; phylum Myxococcota_A; class Polyangia; order Haliangiales; family Haliangiaceae; genus JABFXX01. The sequence continues at coordinate 486 of JAYVLW010000425.1, read as the reverse complement.
GATGGCGGCGCTGCCGAGCCACGGCGAGCGCGTGATCCTGCGCGTGTTCACGCAGATGCGCGAGACCGCGATCGCGCTGTTCGGGTTCTACGAGGCGCACGAGCGCGAGCTGTTCGATCTGCTGATCACGGTGAAGAACGTCGGGCCGTCGACGGCGATCGCGATCCTGTCGGGCGCGGGGCCCCGCGATATCGCGGCGCTGATCGCGCGCGAGGACGTGGCGGGGCTAACCAAGGTCAAGGGCATCGGCAAGAAGACGGCCGAGCTGCTCGTGGTCGAGCTCCGCGAGAAGTGCGAGCTGCTCGTGCTGTCGTGGAACGTGGGTGGCACGAAGCCGGGCGCGGCGCCCTCGGGCACGATCCGCACGGCGAAGTCCAACCGGCATCCGCTCCTGGGTGACGTGATGGCCGCGCTGATCAACATGGGCTGGCGCTCGATCGAGGCGGAGGCCGTGGTCGCCGAGCTGGCGGTCGACGCTACGTCCAC
>JAYVLW010000424.1:0-2521 GCA_043759315.1 Myxococcales bacterium | reverse complement strand
CCTGCTGAGCGAGCACCCGCGAGCGAGCTCTCCCACCGCCGCCGAGCCACAGCGCCTGGGCCAGAAACCACCGCGGGGTGCCGAGCCGCGCAGGCGGTGAGCGTCTCTTCGCCCGGCAGCTTCGGCACCACCGCCGCTCTACCCGGTGCGAAGTTGCTGACGGGCGACTTCAACAAGGACGGCTACACGGATCTCGCGCTCGTCGGAATGGGCGGTTCGATCCTGCCGGTCGCGCTGAGCGCCGGCTTTGGCAACTTCACTACAACCAACTTCCTCGTCAACGACTTCGGTTCATTTGCGACGACCCCCGGCGTGCAAATCGTGACCGGCGACTACAACGGCGACGGATTCACGGATGTCGCCCTCATCGGCGCGCCCGGGTTCACCTCGATTCCGGTCGCGTTCAGTGTCGGGTTTGGAATCTGGAGCGTCACCAACCGCCCTGTGAATCGCATGCCAGGTTGGGCAAGCGACTCGACGACCACGGCGTTCTCGGGAGCCGTCGACTGGAACTGACGCGGAGGAGTGCGTAGGGTCGCGTGCCGAGAAATTCGTGCGGCGGCATGGGCGATTCACGCTCGATCCGGCGCGGTACGAGCCCAGTACGCGGTTGGGCTCCCCGCCTCACGCGAAGCCGCCGTCGGACTCTGGTGTTGCGATGTGGCCGGTGATCGTGCCGGCGGCGAAGGTCAGCGACGCATCGAGCGCGACGACGCCGTCGGCGTCCCCCGGTGCGGGCATGCCGACGCATGGCGGGCAGACGTCGATCGCGATGGTGGTCAACGTGACGGCGGACGCGGCGGCGCCGAGCGGCCCGTCGAGGAGGTCGCCCTGGAAGTCGAGGAGGTTGCGGGGCGATGCGTTGCCGACCTTGCCGAGGATGACGATGTAGTCCGGCGTCGGCGACGACTGCGTGGGGCAGCCTGCGCCTTCCGCCAGTACCGGATCATGCCCACGTACCTCAATGGCGAGTAGTCAGGGCTCGGGCTCGTCGAGATCCGCGGGAAGCTGCTTGTGCCCTTCGATCACGGTCGTCACTTCGATCCCATTGGGTGTTACGCGGTAGATGACTCGATAGTTGCCGACGATGATCTCGCGAATGTCCTCACGGCGAAGCTCCGGGACGACGCGTCCGCTCATCTTCATCGCCGCGACAGCGTCAGCGCGTCGAACCAAGCGCTCGCACCAATCGTACGCAGCGACGGGATCGTCCTCCGCGATGTAGTTCATGATTTGCTGAAGCTCGAGCTCCGCTCGTTTCGTCCACCCGGTCTTCATCGGCGCTTCTTCTTCTCGGCGATGCCATACCTCGCGCGCATTCGTGCAAGCACCTCTTCGCTTGTCGACACGTTGCCGGCAGCTGCGTCGGCGAGGCCGTCAGCGATCGACGTGATCACTCGCTCCTTGTAAGCCATCCGATCGTACGCCCGCGGCGACATCACCACCGCCGCTGGCTTTCCATTCAAGGTGACGACCAGTGGTCGAGGTCGCGCATCCAGACCGCGCACGACCTCCGACAACTTGGCCTTGAGTTCGGCGATCGGGACGATGTCCTCGGCGACCTGGAACGTAGTCGAGCCCGGTCCGTACGGGGTGCGAGACTCAGCGGCATGCGTCTCGAACTTGTGTTTCGACATGACCTGTTTATAGGTCTCTTTATGATCCTTGTCGAGCTGGAAAATGGCCTGCGGCCGACGAGCGGCTGCGCGCCGGGCTCGAGAAGTTCCTCGGCAACCCGGGCTTCGGCTGCGTCTGGCTCGTCACTCGGCGAGACCTGCGGCTACGCGATCAGCGCTTGAGGTCGAGGAGGCAGGCCTCGGCGCTCGACACGTCGAACTTGCCGGGCGCTTCCATCGCGATCGTCTTCAGCTTGCCGTCCTCGAACGTGAGCACGCCGCGCTGGCAGCGCGGGCCCATCTGGGCCTTGTCGAGATCGAGCTCGATGCCGAGCGCCTTCGTGAAGTGGCCGCTGCCGTCGGCGAGCATCACGATCTTGCCGAGCGCGTCGTGCTGCTCCGCCCACGCCTTCATCACCCACGCGTCGTTGACCGAGAGGCACGCGACGATGTCCACGCCCGACGCCTTGAGCTCGGGGAGCTTCGCGACGTAGCCGGGGAGGTGCTTCGCCGAGCACGTGGGCGTGAACGCGCCGGGCAGCGAGAACATCACGACCTTCTTGCCGGCGAACAGCACCGACGGATCGACGTCGGCACCGCCCTCGGGGGTGGCCTGCTTGATGGTGACGGACGGGATCTTGTCGCCTGCGTTGATCATGGCCGAGGCGTAGCACGGATCAGTGGCGACAGAGGTTGGTCGCCTGCGCGCAAGCGCGCCCGAAGCGGTTGCGATCGGATCGCAACGCCGCCTCGGCGACGACCCATGCGGCATCGGCACACGGTCCAGGGGCGAGCGCGTCGAACACCGCGGCGCACGCGGGATCCAGCGCGGCCGCGCGCTCGCGCACGATCGCTTCGATGCCCACGATCACGCGCCAGTTACGCCCGTCGCGCACGAACACGGC
>JAYVLW010000423.1:0-10879 GCA_043759315.1 Myxococcales bacterium | reverse complement strand
TCGTTGCTCGTGCACCTCGGCATGACCGGGCGATTCCGGATCAACAAGACCGACGAGCCGCGCGCGAAGCACACGCACCTCGTGCTGGATCTCGGTACGCGCGAGCTGCGGTTCTCCGATCCGCGACGGTTCGGTCAGCTCGACGTGGTGACGCGTGCGAAGGAGCGCGAGCATCCGGCGCTCTCGATCCTCGGCCCGGATCCGATCGTGGACGGCATCGACGTCGCGGCGTTCCATGCACGCGCGAAGGGCAAGAAGGCGATGCTGAAGGCGTTCGTCCTCGACCAGACCGTGCTCGCGGGCGTGGGCAACATCTACGCGTCGGAGGCTCTGTGGCGTGCGCGCCTTCGTCCAACGACACGCGCCCACCGGCTGACCTTGGATCGCGCGACGCTGCTCGCCGCGGCGATCCTGGAGGTGCTGAATCACGCGCTGGAGAAGGGCGGGACAACACTCAACGACTTCGTCGACGCCGACGGGTATGCGGGCCAAAACGCCGACTATCTGTGGGTCTACGATCGTAAAGGGATGCCATGTCCGCGGTGCAAGACGCCGATCAAGCGGTCGGTCCTCCAAGGCCGGGCCACCTATTTCTGTCCAACGTGTCAGACCGCGTAAGCGGTCTACGATAAGGTCGTTAGCGACACGGGCTGGCCAGCAGGCAAATGTTCAACGAAACCGCCGACGAAGACCTGATGGTCATGTACCAGAAGGGCGAGGTTCGCGCCTTCGAGGTCCTGCTGTCGCGGCACCGCAAGCCCGTCTACAACTTCATCCTTCGCTTTGTCGGCGACAAGGAGACCGCGGAGGACCTGCTTCAGGAAGCCTTCATGCGCGTCATCAAGGGCGCGGAGGCGTACAAGCGCCAGGCCAAGTTTACGACGTGGCTTTACACCATCGCGCGCAACCTGTGCGTTGACCAGACTAGGAGACGCAAACATCGCAAGCACGCTTCGCTCGACGCGCCGATGGACTCGAGCGAGGAGAGCGGAACGTTGATGGATGTGATCCCCGGCAACGAGATGGCCAGCGATCGCAAGAGCGTGAACAAGCAGCTGCACGAGACGATGCAGCGCGCGATCGCCGCGCTCTCCGACGAGCAGCGCGAAGTGTTCCTGATGCGCGAGTTCCTCGACATGCCGTTCAAGCAGATCGCCGACGTCGTGGGCGTTCCGGAGAACACCGTGAAGAGCCGCATGCGCTACGCGCTCGAGAAGCTGCGACTCGAGCTCGACGAGTACAAGGAAATGGCGAAGGCCGCACCGTGATGTCGGCGAACGACGACGACCTCGGCGGTGACGACGCACAGCTGAAGCAACTGCGCTCGGTGTGGGTCTCGATGCGCGAGAGCGACGAGGATCCGCCGAATCGCGGCCTCGACGCACTGATGGCCGCGGCCCGCACCAAGGCCGCCGACATGACACCGGCGCCCAGCGAAGGCTTCTGGGCGAAGGCGCTCGCGGTCTGCCGCAGGCCACCCATGCTCGCCCTCGCATCGATCACCGTGTTGCTCGGCGGCGCGCTGTTCATCGCGCAGCGGCGCGACAAGATGCAGACGCAGGAGACCGCGTCCGAGCGGCAGGAGGAACGGGTGGTCGCGGGCGCCAGTTCGGCGGCCCCGGCCGGCCCCGCGCCAGCGCGCGCGCACCCCGCACCGACGGAGACCGTGAGCTCAGGCGCCGCGTCAACCACGCCCCCACCGGTGGTCGTCGAGCGGCCTCCCGTCGCGCCCCCGGGGCCGCGATCGCGTCCGTCCACCGGAGGGCGCGCGGGCTCAGCCACATCGATCGCACCGGAGGCCGCACCGCCGCCGGACACGGAGATCGAGGCCACCATGCCGGTCAGGGCAGGCGAGGGCGGCGAGGCAGCGCGCCCGACCAGGCCGAGCGTGGACCGGGCCGAGACGGTTGGTGGCCTCAAGCAGGACGAGGCCGACGCCGCCCCGCAGAGCACCACGCGCGGTCCCCCGGTGAAGACGCCGGCCGCCGCGCCCACGGGCGATGCGTTCGGTGCCACCGACGCGAAGCTCGCGCTGGGGAGAGACGAAGTCGGCGTCTCCGCGGATCGTCGCGCGAAGGACTCACTGGTCACGCAGCTCGTGAAGCAGTGCGAGTCGGCCGCCGCCCGGAACGATTGCGTTGCCGTGCGCGTCCTCGCGAAGCGGATCAAGTCGGCAGATGCCGACGCTTACAAGCAGCGCGTCGCGACGAACACAGCGATCGCGCGCTGTCTCGACTAGAACTATTTGGCGGGTTAGCCGAAGAGCTCGGTCTGGATCTTGGGCGGCCGCTGGTCGCCGATCAGGTCCTCGACGTACGGATACGGCCAGGTCCGACGGGCCTCCTCGGGGAGGCGCCTGTACTTCTCCACGTAGATGCGGAGCCAGCGCTGCGTCGCCACGTTCGAGTATCCGCCGCCGGAGATCGGGCCGCAGTCGTCCTCGTAGCGGCGCTTGATCTGCTCGAAGCGGGTATCCCGTAGCGCCTTCGCGACCACGGAGGCGGCGGCGACGGCCGCGTGCTCTTCCTCGGCGCGGTCGCAGGACACGAAGTTCTCGAACCGCGCGCCGAGCGCGGCGAACATGCGCTTGCCGTCGGCGATGATCTTGTCGACTGTCGGCGCCTGCTCGATCAGCGTGGTCGCCTTCTCGCGCTCGAGGACGTTGAGCTCGCCGCGGCACACACGCGCATCGATCTCGGTGTGCTCGATCTCGATCGTCGCGACGAACACCGCGCGCTCGCGGATCTCCGCTGCGAGATCACAGCGGAGCGCGTGAGCATCGTCGCCTGCGCCGTACGCCTTCGAGTCACGCAGTCCTTTACGCGTGAGGATGGCGGCGGTCCGTGAATCGATCGCGACGGCGGCCATCACCATGGGGCCGATCGCGGGGCCGCGACCGGCCTCGTCGATCCCGAGCGTGAGCCGGTTGGGGAACCGGACCGGCTGCGAGGGCTTGCGCGGCATGATCGCCGACAGGCTAGACGAGGGATCGTTCGAGGTCTAGAGCCTTGATGCCGCCAGCTCGAGCGCTCGACTGATCCCGACCTCGAGATCGAACGCCTGGACGTCGACCACGGCGCCCCAGTGATCGAGCCGGGCCGCCAGCGCGGTCAGCGCTTCCGTCGCGGCGCGGGCCAGCGGGTCTCCAAGCTCGCGATCCAGATCGGGCGAGCCGCGCACGAGCGCGTGGTAGACGGCGTCCTCGGCGAGCTCGAGGCGAGGGACATCGTTGCGAAAGAACGCCTCGACATACCCGCCTTCGAGGTATCCCCGCAGGTAGGCGCGGGCGCGATCGAACACGCGGGACAGCGCGAGGCCGATCCGATCGTCGGTGGTGCGTTGCAGATCGCCGACCACGTCGACGCCGAGTGCGGCAGCCAGCGTGCGCGCGGCGGTCTCCGCGTGCCGGCTGCGGCCGAGAAGATCTTCCGCAACTCGACGGCGGCCAGCCTCGATCGCGGACTCGAAGCCGGAGGAGAGCAGGGCGATCAGGTAGTCACGATCGGCGGCGGTCGCGGTGTGTGACGAGAACGGCAGCCGGCGGGGGCGCACGAGGTCGAGCACCTCGCGGGCGGCGCGGCGGTACAGCGCGGTGGTCGTCTCGGACAGCGCCTTGCGCTCCGTCAGCACGGCATCCGCTGCGAACTCGCGGGCGGAGGCGATCAGCTCGTCGCGGCCGGCGCGGGCCGCATCGGCGGCAGCCGTGGCGCGGGTGCGGCTGCTGTCGATCACCCCCTGCGCTTCGGCGAGCACCGCCCGGAGAATGCGCGCGCATGCATCGCGCTTGAGCTGGCGCGCCTGCTGGAAGAAGCGCTCCTCGAGCGAGCTCGACAGCGCGCCCCAGTTCCCGTCCGGACCCTCGCCGCTGCGCTTCCACCCGAGAGCCTCGCGCGCCGAGAACGGCACGATCGCCTCGACCAGCTCGCCGAGCTCGCCGCCGATGAACGTCGTGACCTCGGTGGTCTCCGCGGGCGAGAGCTGGTCCGCCTTGTTGAGGACGCCGAGCACGCGCTTGCCCTCATCGCGGATCGAGCGCAACGCCTTCTTCTCGCTCGCCTTGCCGCCCTGCGCGGCGGTGAACACCCAGACGATCGCATCGGCCCTCGCGATGAAGGCGCGCGCGGTGGCCTCGTGCTCTGGCTGGATCGAGTTGAGGCCCGGCGTATCGACGATGTTGATCTTCTCGAGCTGTGGCAGCGGCACGAGGATCTCGACGCGGTCGATCTGCTTCGCCGCTTCCGGCGTCAGTGCGCGCATGTGCGCCATCAGCGGATCCCAACCAAGCTCGAGCGTGATCCCGTCGCGGCCGATGATCCTGCCGCCGCGTTCGCGTCCGTAGCGCACGACGTTGATCGTGGCGGTGGTGGGTGTGATCCCGGTCGGCGCCACGTCGGCGCCGATGAACGCGTTGACGAACGACGACTTGCCGCTCGAGAACTCACCCATCACCGTGACCAGCAGGGGTTGATCGAGATTCGCACTCGCCCGCGCGACCTCGCCGACGAGGTGCCCGAGCTCTCGCCGACTCTCGGTGACCTTCTCGAGGAACGCGGCGACCTCGCCGATCTCCTGTCCCGGCGAACCGAGGGTGGCCGCGCGGGCCTCGGTCAAGGTCTCCCGGGCGCGCGTGTGATGGGGCGAGACGCGCAACGCCGCCAGCGCGAAGGTCGCGGCGCGCTGCGGATCGGTGGGCAGCGCGAGCCGCGCGAGGCAGACATGCGCGTCCACGTCGTCGCGGGCGGCCGCCAGCTCGAGGAGCGCCGTCGCGGCCTCCGGGTTGTCCGCGAGCATCGCGGCGCCACGCGCGACGAGCGCCCGGGTATTCTGCGGATCGCGCCCGAGCAGGTCGTTGCCCCATTGCAGCTCGCGCGTGGCATCGCCCGCGCTGATCGCCGCATCGACCGCGGCGCGCAGCACATCGATCCCCGCGCCGAAGCCAAGCGCTCGATCGTAGCTCTGCAGCGCCGAGTCCAGGTTGCCGACCGCCCGGTGCGCTGTGGCGATCTTCGCGTGCAGCTCGGCCCGCTTTGCATCGAATGCCAGCGCTTCGAGGAAGAAGCTGTGCGCCTTCAGGGCGTCGCGTTCCGCGAGCGCGGCGTCGCCCTGGGCGATGAAGATCTCGGTGCGCAGCACCGCGCCGAGCGGCGTGGGATCACCCTGCGCGAGCTCCCGTGCCTTCGCGAGCCGTTCACTCGCCACGCTCGGAAGCTCCTCGATGAGCGACAGCCGCCCGAGCCCGTAGAGCGCGAGCGCCGGGGGCTTGTCAGCCGCGGCCGCGCGCTCGAGGTGGCGCAGCGCTTCATCGTAGGGGCCACCATCTGCGACCAGGGCCTCGCCGAGCGCCGCGCGCGCATCGAGGTCATCGCCGTCCTCCGTGACGGCCTTGCGCAGCTCGCGGATCGCCTTGTCGAGATCGCCGCGACGTCGCCACGCGACGCCGAGACCGCGATACGCGTCTGCCAGGATCGCTCGATCGCCGACGGCATCCGAGACCGCGCGCCCGAGGGAGCTGATCGCGACCTCGTACTTGCCAACGCCGATCAGCGCCATCCCGTGGCCGACGAGCGCCGCCGGATCCCCGGGTCGGAGCTTGAGGCCGCGCTCGAACGCCTCGACCGCCTTCTGCGGCGCCTTGTTCAGGAGATGTGCCTCGCCGAGCACGATCAGCGCCTGGCCATGCTCGGACTTCGCCGTCAGCAGCGCCTCGAGGACCTCGATAGCCTGAGCGGGCTTGCCCTCGTGGATCAGCGCCTGTGCTTGCTCGAGCTGCGCCCGGTACTCGTCGAGTACGAGCTCGCTGGCGAGATCTCCGAGCCGGCGCTGCACGCGCGACCACAGCGACATTCCCCAGAGCCTACAGCACGCCACTCGCTCTTGGCGCCCAGCGCGCCGGGGTCTCGCCGCACGGCTACTCGAGCAGCCTCGGGACGTAAGATCCCCTTCGATCCCTGTGTCCGCGCGCACTTCCGGGCTCCGCCCGGCGGTACGCGACTTGTACGAGGACCCCGGGTGCGCGCGGTTCTCTCCCTGCTCGTCGTCAGTCTCGCCGTCGTCCCGGCAACGGCGAATCCGCGCAGGCTCGAGGTCCCGCGGGCGCTCTCGCGTGACGTCCGCGAAGCCGTACCGAGCCGGGCCCTGCCGTCGCTGCGGGAGTCGGGCCGCCGCGGCTCGCGCGCAACCGCGCCGGTGATCCCCCGCGCTCCCGCCAAGGTCGAACGTCGCGATCTCACGACGCCGTCAGTCTGGAACCGTCTGCGCGACACGGTCTACGACCACATGCCCGGCGGCGGCAACGACCGCGCGTTCTCGTACACGCTCGTGCCGATGGTCATCAACGGCGCAGCCGATTCGGTCCCGGGCGTGGGGCTCTCCGGTTCGTTCTAGCAACGCCTCGGGTGTGTCGGTCTGGCTCGGTACGCGACTTGTACCGGGGACAGCCAAGTGCGCATCGCCCTCGCCCTCGCCCTCGTAGGCCTCGCTGCAGCCCCCGGGGCGGCAAGTCCGCGTAGCCGCGAGGACTCATCTCGCAGCCGCGCGGACTCATCTCGCAGCCGTGCGGACTCGGGATCTCCCGAGCCCCGCGCGTTGCCCGCGACGGTCGAGCAGCGGCGCCGGCCGGAGCAGCGCCGCTGGGCGGAGTCGTACCGGCGCGAAGCCCCGGCCAGCGCCGATGGCGGCGACATCGCGATGCCGCCGCTGTGGAACGAGCTGCGCATCAAGATCTGCGAGCAGCTCCCGAGCGGCGGCCTCGACCTGGGCTTCTCGTACACGGTGATGCCGATCGCGATCACCGGCGCGAACGACACGACGGCGCCAGGCCTCGGGGTCAGCGGCACGTTCTAGCAGGTTGCTGAGAACGCGAAGCGTTTCGAGGTCAAGCTGCCACGTGCCCGTGCCCGTGCCCATGCCCGTGCCCGGCGACTATTTGCTGGCAAGTCGAGCGAGCATCGAGACGACGCGGACGATGAGCTCGCGTGCGGGTTGGATGAGATCTGGGGAGACGGACTTGCGGCGCTCGAGGATGTCGAGGATGGCGGCGGTCTCGGTCGCAGAGCGACGAGCCATGCGATAGAAGCGCTGCTTGTCGGGCAAGCTGAACTCGCCCGCGCCCTCCGCGATGTTGAGTACGATCGACGTCCCGGCGCGGTCGAGTTGGTCCTTGAGGTGAGCGCGACCCGGTGGCATCAGTTCCTGGACGCGATCGAGACGATCCAGTAGCTCGAGGCTGCGGTGATAGACGTCCAGCTTGGAGTGGTCGAGCGACATGGGTGGCCTATCGACCAGCGCGTCGCCGGGTTGCGAGACCCACGTCTCGAAGACCGATCCGGAGTCGCGGCTCATGCGCAAAGGCAACGGCCAGCCCGCGAAGCTGTCGTTCATGGGCCATGCGCTGGTCGAGAACCGCCACGGGTTGCTCGTCGATCTACGTGCAAGTACCGCAACCGGATACGCCGAGCGGGAGGTCGCCGTCGAGATGCTCGCCGAACATCATCGAACCCCGCGCTCCACACTGGGCGCCGATCGCGGTTACGACACCCATGATTTCGTCGAGAACTGTCGCAAGCTGGCCGTCACTCCTCACGTCGCGCAGAACACCACCCGACGGAGATCCGCGATCGATCAACGCACGACTCGCCACGTCGGATACTCGATCAGCCAACGACTTCGCATGCGCATCGAACAGGTGTTTGGCTGGGCCAAGACGATCGGCGGACTTCGGCGAACTCGATACCTATGCCTCCGGCGCACACAGTTCCACACGTACCTCGTCGGTGCCGCGGAGACCTAATCGAGATCGCCAATCTTCGTCGACAGCTCGCCGCCTAGCTTCGACCGACCGCGGCTCGAACCGCGATCGAGAGTCGCCGGGCACGGGCACGGGCACGGGCACGGGCACGGGTAGCAGGGTTCGTTTCGAAACCTTCGGTTTCTCAACGCCCTGCTAGGCTCGGAGTGCTGTGCACCAGGAGGCGGTTGTCTTCGTCGTGTTTGTCTGCCCCGGTTTCGAGACCGCGGAGGCGGTGGAGCGTGACCGGCAGGATCGGATGCTCGGCTGGGATCGCCCCGATGCCGCACGCGCACCGTCCCTCGGGCTCATGCTCGCGACCGAGCTCGCACGGCTGCTGTTCCCTGCGGGCGTGACCGTGAAGCTCGACGTGGAGTACTGGGCGATCCGGATGCTTCTCGAGCGCGGCCCGGCGAGTGCTCCGATGCAACTCGGCAGCACAGACGGTGAGTCCTGGGCCATCGGCTCGTTCTGGCTCGAGCAGGACTGGGCTCTTCTCGACGAGCTCGCCGCCGCGATCCGTCAGCTCCCCGGCGTGTACGAGATCGAGTGGCGCAAGGCGCGGCCGGCTAGCCCGCGGCCGTGAACATCGCGGGTCGCGGGCGCCTTGCGGAGGCCGAGCCCGAGATTCACCGAGGCTTCCCAGCTCCATTGCCCACGACCGATGGCGTGCAGTCCGCAGCCGTCCCGAAACGTGAACCGCCGAGCCTTTGCAGGGCCCGGCGTCCACTCGGCTCGGCGTGCGTTCAGCGGGTCGCGGCGAACGTCGCGGGGACGTGGCGGAGGCCCTGGCCCGCGTTGATCTCCGCGGTCCACACGCCAGCCGTGAGCGCTTGCGAGGAGATCTTCGCGGTACCCGCCGAGAAGTGAATCGCATCGAACTTCAGCTCGGCGAACTGGTCGTGGACGCGGTCGACCACCTCGTCGAGGCCTGCCTCGCAGATCTGCGTCAGCTCGGCCTTGTGACCGACGCACACACCGAGCACGCACTTGTTGCCGACCGTGTTCGCCATGCTGGCGCAGTTGACCGCCGTGCCGAGCGTCTCGCGCAGGCCTGCACCGTACTGCGCAGTGCACGCCGCCTCGAGGGCACGCCAGGCGTACTGGCCGTAGGCGAGACCGAACGTGTGGTTGCCGATGCTGAGCACACCCGCCGAAGACTTCGCAGTCGCGGTCGCGGTGACCACGTCGGCGGGCAGCACGCCGAGCTCGATCTGCGTGTCGAGACCGGTCGGCGCGAGGTCGAGCACCGTGAGGCGATGCGTCGCCATGCCGTTCGAGATCGTCAGCTCGCTCTCGAGCGAGACCTGGGTCAGCGAGGTCTCTGCAAGCGCCGCGAACTCACCCGCCACCTGCGTGACCGGGATGCCCGCGATCGTGAGCTTCGCGATCTCGTCGTTGATCCAGCCCTCGAGCTTGCCCTCGACGTAGTCGGGCAGGTAGTCGCGGATCGTGCCCACCGCCGGAACTCCCGCGCTGTCCGCGAGCGAGATCAGGGTGTGGGCGGGGTTGGTCGAGAAGTCGCGCGCCGTGACGACGATGTCCTCGGCTGGCTGCGGGAGGAGCGCCTCGATCGTGATGTCGATGTGCGACGTCACCTGGTAGTTGCCGCCCGCCGTCGGGTAGGTGGTGGAACCACCCTCGTCGTCGCCGCTCGTGGGCGGGTGAGCGAGGCAGCCGGTCAGCGAGAGGGTCGTGAGCAACGAGATGGCTAGGCGCATGGGAACTCAGACGAGCAACCCGCGCGCCAGTGGTTCGACCATCGCAAGATCAGCTAGTTGTGGCCTATCCGTGCGGAACGCATGACGAATGATGCACCGGGCCATGTGGAAACGACCGGCACCCACATGCCGCTTCGTGAGCTTCGCGTGATCAACCGGCGGGGAGCTCGGCAGGGGTCTCGCGCTCTTCGGACCACAACGTCTCGCGCAGGTGCTTGAGCGCGCTGCTCGTCGCGCGGATCTGCTGGATCTGCTTCGCGGTCACGCCCTTCATCGCCTCGACATCACCGCCGACCTCGCGCCGTTCGCGCATCGTGCGGTCGAGGATCTCGCTGATGCCCTTGTAGAGCGTGTTGCCAGCGTTCGAGACGAACTCGGAGAGTCGCTTGCCGAAATCGTCGATGCACTTGTCGAAGTGTGGCTTCATCGCCTCGGCGGCGTTGAGCACCGCGGCGGGGACCTTCTCCTTCGCCTGCACACGGATGTCGCCCGCGATCTTCGACTTGAGCACGATCGCGAGGATCGGCGCCGCGAGCGTGAGCAGGCCGCCGGCGAGTGCGTTGACGAACAGCATCACGGTCGTCCCGAGCGCGCCGACGGCGTAGATACCGACGTCGTACTTGAAGCTGTCGACCGAGATCTCGACCTGCGTGTCCTCGGGACCGAGGCGCTCGGCGAGGGTGGCCGCGGCCGCCGCGACGTTCTCGTTCGTGATCGAGATGACCTCCTCGGCGAGATGCTCGAGCATCGCGGCGAGCTTCGCACCCTCGATCTCCGCCCACTCTTTGAACTTGTCCTCGATGAACTGCGGTAGGTACGCCTTCACGTCGTTCGCATCGACGGCATCGATCTGCGCCGGCAGCGCCTGCACGAAGGACTTCGCGAACGCCTCCAGATCGAGGCCGATCTGCGCCTTGATCGACTCCGCATCGGCATCGATGCGGACGTGCAGCTCGTCGAGCTTGCGCTTGCTGGTATCGAGCTGCTCGCGGACCGCCTGGATCCGCTCCTCGAGCTCCTCGATGTTGAGGCTGTAGCTGTGCATGCGCACGCCGAGGTTGTTCTCGACGTACGCCGCGGTGCGCGCGGCATCGGCCGCGGCATTGTCGAGGATGACCTGGGCGCGATCGCGCGCGAGGAAGCGCTCGAGGTACGCCAGCAGCTCGGGCATGCCGCTGTGTGGATCCTTGGTCTTCGCCCAGTCGCGCGCCGACAGCGGGAACATCACCGGATCCGGCATCATCGCCGCGAGGTTCTTCTTGACGTAGTCCGTGACGGCGACCTTCTCGTCGCTGGACAGCATGTCCATCTTGCCGAGGACGAAGATCAGCCGGTCGCGCGCGTTCTCGAGAACGCGGGAGCGCAGGAACTC
>JAYVLW010000422.1:0-8467 GCA_043759315.1 Myxococcales bacterium | reverse complement strand
CGGAAGTACATGTCGACGTGGTGCGAGTTGCCGAGTGAGTCGTAGACCGTCTGCGACGTCGCGTAGTTCGATGTCGCGGTCGGGTTCGCCGGATCGAAGGGCAACGCGGGTGTGGTCGCATTCGCGTCGAGGTTGAGGTTCATCCCTGACTTCGAGGTCGGGAGCGGGGGGCTCATCTTTGCTCCGAGCGCGAGGTCGCCGATGCTGGTCTGACGCGTGCCGTCCGGCGCGATGGTGTAGCCCTGCAGGCGCATGCCGTGCTGGTCGACCATGTAGCCCTTGTTGTCCATCTGGAACCGGCCGTCGCGCGTGTAGTACTGGCCCGCGTGACCACCGTGGCTGCCCTTCACGACGAACATGCCGCCACCGGAGATGGCGAGGTCCATGTTGTTGCCGGTCTGCGTGATCGCGCCCTGGTCGTACATCGTCTGCGTGCCACCGAGCCGAACGCCACCGCCGAGCCGCTGCGATCCGAGCTCGCCGCCGAGGAGATCCGAGAACGAGGCGCGGTTGCGCTTGTAACCGACCGTGGAGGCGTTGGCGATGTTGTCGCCGACGACGCTGATCGCATCGCCGTGCGCCATGAGGCCGCTGATTCCGATGTAGAGGCTGTTCGTGATCGACATGACTACTGGACTCCCTTGGTCGTGGAACTGGTGCTGGAACCGATGGTGCGAATGTCGCCGGGGACGATCAGGAGGTCGCCCATGCGCAGGCGCGGTCCTTCGGCGGTGAGCTCGACGGAGTCGATGCGGGCATGCCACTGCGCCGTCAGCGTCGACGTCGTCGCGCCCTGATCGACGGTCATCGCGTAGCTGCCAGCCGGGACCGGCTTGCCGGAGGCGTCGAGACCGTCCCACGCGATGGTCCCCTTGGTGGTGCCGTCGGCGATCGCGATCCGGCGGATCTCCTTGCCGTCGGCGCCGGTGATGACGAGCGCCGCTGCCTTGGTGGGGCTCGTCGACGCGAGGTCGATCGGCGGCGGTAGTCCGCCTTGCTTCGGGTCCACGGAGAACATGCCGACGCTCGCGTTACAGTCGCGGCCGATCAGTGATGACAGGCCAGCGCTCGCGGCGGAGGCCTGCGAGGCGGCGAGGTCGGCGAGCTGCGTGTTGGTCTCCTTCGCCTGCTCGACCGTGGACAGCTGCGCGAGCTGGGCCACCATGTCGGCTCCGCTGGTCGGCGAGAACGGATCCTGGTGCTGGAGCTGCGCCATGAACAGCTTGAGGAACTCGTCCTTGCTGCCCTTCAGCGCGCCCGGAGTGCCTTGGTTCACGGCGTTGCTTGATTGGGTGATGGCGTCGATGCTCATGGCGTTTTCTCGAGGGTGAACTTGGGCTGCTTCGTCTGATCGCGCTGGCGCTCGCGCTGCGGCTGGTCCTGCGGGGTGTCAGAGGAGCCGTCGCGACTCGCTCGAAAGTCGGTGAGCTGCAAGCCGCGTGCGCGCATCGCGGTGTCGAGTGTCGCGGCGTTACGCGCCAGTCCGGCGGCGGTCGCGTCATCTCCGCCGCGCACGTGGGCGATCACGTTGTCGCCGCGCACCGCGACCGTGACGACGAGCCGCTCGGCTTCATCGATCACGAGATGGACATGACTCGGGTTGAGCGGCTGCGCCAGCTCGGTATCCGCTTCGCGGATCGGCGCGACGGGCACGGGAGCGGCGACATCGCGATCCTCGACGGGCGCGAACACGAGCGGAGCGACCGGGGCAACTTCGGCCGTCACCGCTCCCGGACCGGGCTCCGGCTCGTCGCTCCTGTCGCGCAGCTGATCGATCAGGTCGTGCACGGCCTGCTCGAGCGGCGTCATCGGCGGCAGCACCGCGGTGTCGGTCGCGGCCCGCGCGACCTGCTGCGTCGCCACTGCGGCCGATTGCTGGATCATCGCTTCGAGCTCGTCGCCACCGACCTTGGGTGCCGGCGAGAACTTGACCGCCACAGCGATGTCGGCGACCTCGCGCTTGACCGCGATGGTCTTCACCACCGGTGCCTCGGCCGTGGTGGCCTCCGGCTCGTCACCGCGCGGCCGCTTCTCCTTGGGCTTGTCCGCCTTCTTCGCAGGTTCGCGCTTCGCATGCTCGATCTCGTCGTGGAACGAGCCGCTGTCCTTTGCGATCCGTGCGCGCGGTTCGCGGTCTTCCGTGGGGAATGCCTTGAGTGCTGCGAGCGCGGTCATCTCTTCCTCGTGGTCATGTCGTCGTTCATGCGCTGCTCCACCTTCGCGTCGCTCTTCGCGCGCTCCTGGGTGACGCGTTCCACGAGCTTCTCGGCGCGACGCAGCAACCGCGCCTTGTCACGCAGCTGCTCGCCCGATGCCTCGGCGGCCGCCATCGCCTCGGCGTGACGCGACGACGCATCGGCGATCTCGAGCTGGTACTCGCCGGTGATATCCCCGACCGACAACAGGTCGTGGACGTTGTTCGCGGCGGCCAGGATGTCGGTCGCCTCGTCGAGGAAGTCCTCGAGAGTGTCCTGATGGCGCACGAGCGCTAGGTGAGAATGGTCGCGCGCGGCGGTCGCGACGGCGTGGGAGGCCGCCGCGGCATCGCGGAGGCGAACGCGTGCTTCCCGGAGAGCGCGCACGGAGCGGGGACGGATGGTCACGAGATGATCTCCTCACCGACGGCCGCGGCGAGGCCGCGGACCGTGGTTTCGTAGGCGGACGGTTCGTGTGGCGGCTGACGCGACCACGCATCGACGCGATCGCCGATCGCGAGCGCGGTGTCGAGCACGGGGTTTGCGCCGGCGGTGTACGCACCGAGCGCCTGGAGCTCCGCGGCCTGGCGACGGCGCGCGAGCTGGTCGCGTGTCTTCGAGGCGAGCGACGTCACGGTCGCCGATGCCACCTTGCGGGCGACCCGCGAGGCGCTCTGCAGGACGTCCACGGCGGGGAAGTGCCCGCGACCGGCAAGGTCACGCGACAGCACGATGTGGGCATCGAGCAGCGACTTCGCCGAATCGGCGACAGGATCCGCGAGGTCATCGCCTTCGACGAGAACGGTGTAGAAGCCGGTGATCGCACCGCCACCGGCACGCGGCGCGCAGCGCTCGAGCAGGCGCGGCAGCGTGGCGAACACGCTCGGCGGGTACCCCTTCGTCGCGGGAGGCTCGCCGAGCGCGAGGCCGAGCTCGCGAAGGGCCATCGCGAACCTCGTCAGAGAATCGAGGACCAGCAGCACGTTCTTGCCGCGGTCGCGGAAGTACTCGGCGATCGCGGTCGCTGCGAGTGCGCCACGGATGCGCTCGAGGGGGGAGCGATCCGCGGTGGCGGCGACCATCACCATGCGGTCACGGCGCGAGCTCCCCATCAGCTCGCGGACTTCACGCCCGCGCTCACCGACGAGCCCGACCACGATCACGTCCGCATCGGCCTGGCTGGCGATCTGCTCGACGAGCACGCTCTTGCCGCAGCCGGCGCCGGCGAAGATGCCGATGCGCTGACCTCGGCCACACGTGAGGAGCGCGTCGATCACGCGCACGCCGGTCTCGAAGCGCTCTTCGACCTCGCCACGCTGCTCGATGGGTAGCGCACCGTTGTCGAGACGAATGCGATCGGCGCAGCGCGGAGCCGGCATGCCGTCGAGCGGGTTGCCGAACGGATCGATCAGGCGGCCGATCAGCGCATCGCCCACCGCGAGCTCGGCCATCGCCCCGCGCAGGCGAACCACCGCACCCGGAGCGATCCGTCGTGCAGGCTGCAGCGGAATCGCGAGCAGGATCTGGCCGCGGAAGCCCACGACCTCACACATCACGTCGCCGGAGGTGCTGTCGACGACGACCACGTCTCCGAGGGAGACGCCGGTCATCGAGATCTGGATCAGCGTGCCCGCGATCTCGATCACCGAGCCGAGCGGCTGCGGCAACACCCAGCCCTTGACGAGGCCGGTGAGATGCGCGAACGCGTTCACGACTTCACCTCGAGCGCGAGCGTGATGGCCTCGCGGAGCTCGGCGAGCCGCTGGGACCAGTCGTGCGTCAGCTCGTGCGCAGGACCGCGGAGCTGCATCGAACCGATAGTGATCGTCGCATCGGCGACCACGGTGACCGAGGACTCGCCGATCGCGGCGCGTAGCATCTCGGCCTCGCTCGGGTGAACGTGCGCCGTCGCGGGCTCCGCGCTGCGGTCCTGCCACGCGCGCACGATGGGAAGAAACCGGTCGGCAGTGCCGGCGCTCCCGAGCCATGCGTCGACCACCGTCGCCGCCGCGTCCGCGATGAGGCTCGCGTGCATCGTGGTCGCCGCAGCCTGCGCGGCCGCCAGGGCTCCGATCATCTGCTTCAGCTTCCCGCGCAGGACCTCGGTCTCGCGCAGGCCTTCGTCGCGGCCCTCCTCCAGCGCGGCGGCGCGGATCTCCTCGACATCGATCACGGGCTGCACCGGCGCAGGTTCCGCTTGTGGCTGCGGCGACCACGGCGACATGGCCGTCGGCACCTGGGCAACCGGTAGCGCCGAGGTGAACGAGCGAACCGCACTCGAAGCGAGCGTCGACAGGAACGGGCGGATGTCGCTCACTCGCCGCCCCGCGCGGGCATCGTGAGCTTGCCTTCGGCGGCGAGCTTCATCGCGGCCTCGATGATCTCGCGCTGTGCGTTCTCGACCTCGGAGAGACGCTTCGGATTCGCCGAGGAGAGATCGTCGCGCAGCGTGGCGGACGCGCGCTGGGACAGCGCGGAGAGGAAGTGGTCACGGAGGGTGGGCGCGGCGGTCTGGAGCGCGGTGACGAGGATCTCGCTCTGCACCGAGCGCAGCAGCTGACCCATCTCGCGCGCCGCGATCCGCTCGAGATCTTCGAAGGTGAACATGGCTTCGCGGAT
Source organism: Myxococcales bacterium (assembly GCA_043759315.1). Taxonomy (GTDB): domain Bacteria; phylum Myxococcota_A; class Polyangia; order Haliangiales; family Haliangiaceae; genus JABFXX01. The sequence goes on along the minus strand of JAYVLW010000422.1, from coordinate 3,653 downwards.
CCGTGTCGCGATCTTCTCGTCGCTCTCGGCGATCTTCCCGAGGAGGTCGTCTCCGGCTTCGGCCGGCATCTCGTTGACGATGGACGCGCTGAACGCGAGACCATCGAACTCCGAGCGCAGGTCCGAGCTCGCGAGGCCACCGGACGCTTCGAGCGCGCGGACCAGGCTCTCCGATGCTTCGGCAACGGCGTGCTCGGGAATCTCCTCGAGATCCGAGATCCGGGAGGCGAGGTCGGCCGCGATCTCCGGAGGCATCTCCGCGAACAGCTTCGCGGCGAACGCCGGCTGGAGCTGAGTCAGCACGACGGCCGCGATCTGCGGGTGCTCCTCGGTCAGAAGCTGCGCGAGCGAGGTGACCCGTGCCGTGCGGAGCAGCTGGAGAGGTTCCGACGGCGCCGGCGGGATCCCGAACATCTTCTGCGCCCGCTCCTGACCAAACGCGCGGTCGGCGAGCTTGCGCACGTACTTGGTACCGCCGGAGCGCACCATCGCGAGCGGGCTGGTCAGCCCGCGCTCGAGCTCTTCGAGGACCGCGGAGATGGTGTCGCCGCCGACCTCGTCGAGCTGGTCGACGGCATCGACCAGGCGCCGGACATCCTGCTCGGCCATGCGCGCAAGCACCGCCGAGGCAACCTCCTCGTCGAGAGACAGCAGCGCGATCGCCGCTTTCTGGGGGCCACCGAGACGAAGCGCGGTGGCAGTAGCGGCAGTGGTCACGACTTGACTCCCTTGGTGGCGGGAACTTCTGACAGCCAAGCGGTGAGAACTTCAGCGGCGCGCTCGACATCGGAGCGCACGTGGTCGAGGACCCGGTCCCGCACATTGCGACCGGCGGGAAGACCCGCGGGGGCCGGAGCGGCGAGGGACGAGGTGAGGTCGTTCGACGGGCGAGCCTCGAGCACACGCTCGAGCTCGGAGACCGGCGCCGGCAAGGCGAGGGACAGGGGCCGGTTCGCGGCCCTCTTGTTGGCGCGCTTCTTCATCACGAGCAGCCCGACGATGACGAGCAGCAGGAGCGCGCCGCCGCCGATCGCGACGTACAGCATCGGCAGGCCGGCTTTCGCAGCCACCGCGGTCGCCGATGCGTCCGTCCCGGCGTCGATCTCCGGCGCGAACGGGATCGAGGCGACCTCGATCTTGTCGCCGCGAGTCTCGTCGATACCGGCGGCCTGGCGCGCGAGGCCAGTCAGCTCGGCGAGCTCCTTGTCGGTGCGTGGCGTCGGCTTGCCATCAGCGTCAGACTTGTAGTCAACGACCACCGCGAGCTGCAACTTCTGGAGCTGCACGTCGGGTTTCGTGGTCTGTCGCACCGTGCGGCTGATCTCGTAGTTCTTCGTCTCCTGGAGGCGACCCGGCTGTGGTCCCGTCGGCGTGGGGGCTGCGGCGGGCGCACCGGGGAGGTTGCCGCGCGTACCGGCGACACCGCCGACGCCGCCACCACTGCCACCGCCGCTGCCGCCGGTTGGATCCGCGCCATCGATCGTGCGCGACTCGCTGCGCACGGCCGGATTCGCGTTGTCGTAGAGCTCCTGCGTCTCGCTGACCTTGCGCTCGTCGACGCTGGCGGTCGCGACGACCGAGACCTTGCCTTCACCGACGACGCGCTCGAGCATCGTGCGGACGCGCGTGGCGACCGAGCGCTCGATGCTCGCCTTCTGGTCGCTCGTTCCGGGGGCAGCGCCGTCCAGGAGATTCCCATGGTTGTCGACGACGACGACCGCATCGCCGGCGAGGCCTTCGATGCTCGCCGCGACGAGTTGGCGGACACCGCGCACCTGCTCCGAGCTCAGCGTCTGACCCGGGTGGAGATGCAGCGCGACCGATGCAGTCGGGCGGTCTGACTGATCCTTGAACACCGAGCGGCGACCGAGGGCGATGTGCACGCGCGCGCCCTGAACCTGCGCCATCGCGGTGATGCTGCGCGACAGCTCGCCCTGCAATGCGCGCCGGTAGTTCACTTGCTCCGCGAAGCTCGACTGGCCGAGGTTCGATCCGTCGAACAGCTCGAAGCCCTTGCCGCTGCGCGGGAGACCTGCGGCCGCCGCGATCGCACGGGCCGCTTCGAGATCGCTCTTCGCGACCTCGACCTTGCCGTCCTTCAGGCGCGCCGAGAGGCCCTGCGCCTGCAGCGCCGCGTACAGCTCCTGGGTGTCGTCCGGCGACGCATTGTCGGAGATCGACGTCCAAGGCTCGGTCCGGCCGGCCAGCGTCGTGACCGCGACAACCGCGATCGCGCCGAGAACGACGAGGATCGCGATCGAGCGCCGGCCCTTCGACTGCTTGTCCCACAGCTGCTGGAGCTGCGCGAGCACCGCGAACGGACCGGACGATGGGGTGTTGTCGGCCATGGCTTACTCAGACCTGCGTGTTCATCAGCTCGCGGTACGCCTCGATCGCCTTGTTCTTCAGCGTCGTGGCGTAGCGGATCTCGATGTTGGCTTTCTCGGAGGCGATCATCACCTCGTGGATGCCCATCGTCGGATCGCCCTTGGCGAACCGCTCGGCGCTGTGCGTCGCCGTCTTCTCCGCGGCGCTCGCCTCGGAGAGGACGTGCGAGAACGCGTCTCCGAGCTCGGATTGTTTCGTCGGGGTGTGCTCGATCGGAGCCACCACCGGAGGCGTGATGTTGGTGGGGGCGATGCTCATCGCCCGATCCCCAGCGCGCGCTCGGCCATGTTGACGGCCGTCGACATCGCGGTGATGCCGGCCTCGTAGGCACGGGAGGCAGTGATCATGTCGACCATCTCCTCGACGGGGTTGACGTTCGGATAGGCGACGTACCCCTGGGCGTTCGCCTTGGGGTGGCCGGGGTCGTACTCGAGCCGCGGCGGCGCCGCGTCCTGCGAGATCTGGGTCACCGCGACGCCTTTCACGGCGGCGGAGAAGTCCGAGCCCTGCGCTCCCGGCAGATCTACCGACGACAGCACCACGTCGCGGCGCTTGTACGGTCCCCCGCCGGCAGCTTCGGTGGTCTGCGCGTTCGCCAGGTTGGACGACGCGACGTTCATCCGCGTACGCTGGGCCGACAGGCCCGACGCGGACACTTCCATGGCAGTGAAGAAGTCGGTGGTCGACACTAGGTTCCATCTCCTGCGGCGTAACGAAGCAGTGCGAGCCGGCGGGTCACCAGCTCGGACGAGGCGGCGTAGCGGGTGCGGTTGGCGTCGATCTTCGCGAGCTCGCGCTCCAGCGACACGGCATTGCCGTCGGCGCTCTGCATGGCACCGCCGTCATCGAACGACGTCACGAGCTCGGTGCTGGGGGACGTCGCGATCTGACCCTCACCGGTCATCGCGAGCGCCGGCGCATCACTGGCGGCGGCGCGGTTGAGGTCCATCGGGCGGTAGCCCGGGGTATCCAGGTTGGCGACATTGCCCGCCAGCACCGTGTGGCGCTCGCGGTGGTACGTCAGCGCTTGCTGGAGCGTATCGACGGTTGAGAGATCCACGGCCACGCAGGGCTTTCCAGCAAGGCCTGGGCCGATCGGGAACCGAACACCGGCGCAGGGTTGCGGATCGTCGGGATCCGATCGTCGGCAAGCTTGACGCCCGTCGGAACCGGTCGATGACGCTAACGTGGCAGATCGGATCGCACACGCGGTGTTCGGGCTTCTCTTCGAGACCAGCCCGGATGCAGCGCTGATCGTCGAGATC